>JAKAJW010000177.1 GCA_021813645.1 Pseudomonadota bacterium
GGGCCGAGGCAGAGGGCAAGGCGCAGATCGTCGACTTCGGCTGATCCGTCCGGCGCTGCCGGTGGCGGCCATTTGAACGAGATCAAAGCGCCGGCCGCGAATCCCCGGCATGCTTCCAATTCCAAGGGAGCGGAAACGGGACGCGGATGACAGGGGCAGCGCCAGAGAATGGCTGGATCGTCCAGGTGGACGGCGCGGTGGTCGATGTCGGCTTCCCGGAAGGCCAATTGCCTGCACTGAACAACGCGCTCGTGGTGGCCCCAACCGGCGGCCGGGTGGTGCTCGAGGTGCACCAGCACCTCGACGGCGCGACCGTGCGGACGGTGGCCCTGCGCGAGACGGCGGGGCTTGCCGCCGGCATGTCGGTCACGCCGACCGGCGCGCCGATTGCGGTGCCGGTTGGGCCCGAGGTGCTCGGCCGGATGATCGATCTGCTCGGCCGGCCGGTCGATGGCGGCCCGGAATTCGGCGCAGAAGTGCCATGGCGGCCGATCCACCGCGCCGCGCCAGGACTTGCCAGTCAGCGCGGCGGCGCGGAGCTGTTCCTGACCGGGATCAAGGTGATCGACCTGCTGGCACCGCTCGCACGCGGTTCGAAGGGGGCCATGTTCGGCGGCGCCGGGGTAGGCAAGACCGTGCTGATCATGGAGTTGATCCGCGCCACGGTCGAACGTCACGGCGGGCTTTCCGTCTTCGCCGGCATCGGCGAGCGCTCGCGCGAGGGCCACGAGCTTTGGACCGAGTTGCGCGGTTCCGGCGTCATCAGCAACACCGCGCTGGTCTACGGCCAGATGAACGAGCCGCCGGGCGCGCGCTGGCGGGTCGGGCTCTCGGCGCTGACGCTCGCCGAATATTTCCGCGACGAGCAGAAACAGGACGTGCTGCTGCTGGTCGACAACGTGTATCGCTTCGTGCAGGCGGGCAGCGAGGTGTCCGGTCTGCTCGGCCGCTTGCCGAGCCGGGTCGGCTACCAGCCGACGCTGGCCAGCGAGATCGCCGAATTCCAGGAGCGGATCGCCTCGGTGGAGGGCTCGGCGGTGACTTCGATCCAGGCGGTCTATGTGCCGGCCGACGACTTCACCGACCCCGCGGTGGCGCAGATTTTCACCCATCTCGATAGCTCGCTGGTGCTCAGCCGCGAAATGGCCAGCCAGGGGCTCTATCCGGCGGTCGATCCGCTGGCCTCGACCTCCTCGCTGCTCGATCCGACCGTGGTCGGCGAGGCCCACCACGCCATCGCGCAAGAGGTCCGGCGGCTCATCGAACGCTACCGCGAGCTGCAGGAAATCATCTCGCTGCTCGGCATGGAGGAGCTCGGCGCGGACGATCAGCTGGCCGTCAAGCGGGCCCGTCGCCTGATCCGCTTTTTAACCCAACCATTTGAAGTAACATCAAAATTTACCGGAATTCCGGGCGCTTCGGTCGCGCTGGAGGACACGCTGGCCGGCTGCCGCGCGATCTTGGACGGCGCCGCCGACGATTGGGCCGAAAGCTCGCTCTATATGGTTGGCACCCTGGCCGAGGCGGAGGCGAAGGAAAAGCAGAACGCCGCCGCAAGCGAGGCCGAAGAGACCGAACCGGCCAAGACTTCGGAGGGCGCGACATGAGGCTGATCGTGACCACGCCCCGGGCGCTGGTGCTGGACGCCGACGCTGTCGCGAGCCTGCGAGCGGAGGATGTCACCGGCGGCTTCGGCATCCTTCCCGGGCATGCCGATTTTCTCACTGCGCTTCCGGTTTCGGTGCTGACCTGGATCGATTTCGACGGGCGCGAGCACAATCTGGCGCTACGGCGCGGCGTGCTGCGGGTGTCGGGCGGGGACAAGGTATCCGTCGCGGCGCGCGAGGCGGTCGCCGGCGGGACGCTGGAAGAGCTGGAAACGGCCGTGCTCGAGAAATTCCGCGCGGCGGAGCGGGAAGAGGCGGCGGCGCGCGTCTCGACCGAGCGGCTGCATCTCGCGACCATGCGCGCGCTGCAACGCTATCTCGGCGCCAACTCGGGCTACGGCAGCCGGCCGGCGCCCGACCAGGATGGCGCGTCATGAGAAGGCCGCCGCGCAAACCCGACCCGCTCACCGAGGCGGTGCGCAAGCGCGAGCGGCGCGCGGCGGAGGCCCGCGAGTCCGGCGAGCGTTCCGGTTGGCAGAACCTCGCGGTGATCGGAACCCTGGCCTGGCAGGTGCTGCTGCCGACGCTGCTCGGCATCCTGCTCGGGCGCTGGCTCGACCGGCTGACGGGGCATCCGGTGCTGTTCAGCGCGCTTGGGATTATCGGCGGGGTGGCGTTAGGCTTCTGGATGGCATTCTACCTGTGGGGGCGCAAGTGACCGCTTCTCTGATCCTTTATCTTCTGCTCGGCCTTGTGCTGGGGGCCGCCTATTTCGCGCTGATGTGGCGCGGCTTGCGGCTCCGGATGGCGTCGCTGCCTCTGACTTGGGTCGCGCTGCAGTTCGTCCTCAGGTTTGTCGCCGCCGGCTTGGTGTTCTGGCTGGTCGCCCGCGCCGGGGCCTGGCCGCTTCTGGCGACGTTCACGGGTTTCCTGCTCGCCCGTTTCGGCGCGGCGCGGCTGGTGCGGGGGGGCGGCTGATGGAAAGTCCGTTCGGCCCGCAGGTACTCTTCCAGTTCGGTCCGGTGCCGATCAGCCGTGCCGTGGTGACGACCTGGGCCGTGATGGCGGCCCTGACCCTGGTGTCCTGGCTGGCGCTGCGCCGGGCCCGGCCCGAGGGCGGGCCGGTGCAGACGGTCCTGGAGATCCTGGTCGAGACCATCGCGGCGCAAATCCGGGTCATCCTGCAACGCGACCCCGGTCCCTACTTGCCGCTGCTCGGCACGCTTTTCCTCTTTCTGCTCGCCGCCAATCTGGCGCCGATCCTGCCTGGCGTCATCGCGCCGACGAGCCGGATCGAAACGCCGGCCGCGCTCGGTCTCATCGTCTTTCTGTCCATTCATGCCTTCGGACTGCGCGAGCAGGGGCTGCGCGGCTATCTCGGCCATTTCCTGAAGCCCAACCCGCTGCTGCTGCCGCTGACGCTCCTGTCCGAATTCACCCGCATCCTGTCGCTGATGGTGCGGCTGTTCGGCAATATGATGAGCCACGAGCTGATCCTGGCGATCCTGGTCTATCTCGCCGGCTTCATCCTCCCGGTGCCCTTCATGCTGCTTGGCGTGCTGATCGGCGTCATCCAAGCCTACATCTTCACCATCCTCGCCACCGTCTACATCGGCGCCGCCATCGGCGCGGTTGAGACCTGAGAAAGGAGCCCCTCTTGACCATCCAAATGATTTCGATCCTCGGAGCCGCACTTGCCGTGGCTTTCGGGGCGATCGGCCCGGCGCTGGCCGAGGGCCGGGCGCTTGCCGCGGCGATGGAGGCCATCGCGCGCCAGCCCGAGGCGGCGGGGACGATCTCGCGCACGCTGTTCGTCGGCCTCGCGATGATCGAGACGATGGCGATCTACTGTCTCGTTATCGCGCTGCTGCTGCTCTACGCCAACCCGTTCGCCGCGGGGTGACGCGATGCAGATCGACTGGTGGACGCTTGGCCTGCAGGCGGTCAATTTCGCCGTTCTCGTCTGGCTCTTGCGCCGCTTTCTCTATGCCCCGGTGCGGCGGGTGATCGCCGAGCGCAAGGCCTTGGTGGAGGCCGCTCAGATCGAGGCGGCCGAGGCCAAGGCCGCCGCCGAGGCCGAGGCGGAGCGACTCCGGCAGGCACAGGAGGCCCTGGAGGCAGAGCGGCAGGACGTTCTCGAGGCGGCCGCCAAGGAGGCCGTCGAGGCCGCACGAGCGACGGCGGCCGAAGCGCAGTCGGCGGCCCAGACCCAGATCGCCAAGGCGCAGGCCGCAATTGCCGCGCAGCGCCAGAGCGCGCTGGTCGAGGCACAGGGGGAGCTTGCCGCGCTTGCCGCCGGTATCGCCGGCCGGATCTTGCAGGATTCGGCGGCCAAGATTGCGCCGGGCGTCTTTCTCGAGGGCCTCGCCGCGGCGATCGAGGCACTGCCAGAGGCGGAGCGGGCGCGACTGGCCGCCGACATGGCGAAGCCCGGGGCCGTCGCGACGGTGGTGACGGCGCTGCCGCTGCCGCCGCAGGACCATGCCGCCTGGTCGGCGCGGCTGATGCCGGTGCTCGGCGGCAGCGGCACGCTGGCTTTCGCCGAGGATGCCGCGCTGCTCGGCGGGGCGGAACTGCGTCTGGCGCATTCCCTGGTCAAGTTCGGTTGGGCCGACCGGGTCACCGCGGCCCAGGCGCTGATGGCGGATGGCGAACATGATTGAAGAGGCGATCCGCGGCTGGTTCGGTCCGGCGCGGGCACGGCTCGCTGCCTTGCCCTCCCTGCCGAGCGTCGAGCATGTCGGCACCGTCGTAAGCGTGGGCGATGGGGTGGCGACTCTGACCGGCCTGCCGGGAACCCGGGCGGAGGAGGTGCTGGAATTCGCCACCGGTGCCCGCGGCCTCGCGCTTCGGGTGCGCGAAGACGAGGTGAGCGCCGTCCTGCTCGATTCCGCCGAGGGGATCGGCGCCGGCAGTGCGGTGCGCGGCACCGGCGAGATCATCCGGGTGCCGGTGGGCGAGGGGCTGCTCGGTCGGGTGGTGGACGCCATCGGCCGGCCGCTCGATGGCGGCCCGCCGATCGCGGCGGAGCGGCGCGACCCGGTGGAGCGACCGGCGCCGGGCATCGCCGACCGCGAGCATGTCACCGAGCCGCTGATGACCGGATTGGTGGTGGTCGACGCCATGATCCCGCTCGGCCGCGGCCAGCGCGAGCTGATCATCGGCGACCGCAAGACCGGCAAGACCGCGGTGGCGCTCGACACCATCCTGAACCAGCGCGGCACCGACGTGATCTGCATCTATTGCGCGATCGGTCAGAAGGCCTCGACGGTCAGCCAGGCGGTCGAGGCGATCCGCGCCCGCGGCGCCTTCGAACGCTGCATCGTCGTGGTGGGCGAGGCCGACGCCCCGCCCGGCGCCCAGTGGATCGCGCCCTTTGCCGCCTGCACCATGGCCGAGTTCTTCCGCGACCGCGGCCAGCACGCCGTCGTCGTCTACGACGACCTGTCCAAGCATGCCATCACCTATCGCGAGATCTCGCTGCTGTTGCGCCGTCCGCCAGGGCGCGAGGCCTATCCGGGCGACATCTTCTACCTGCATTCCCGTCTGTTGGAGCGGGCGGCCAAGCTCTCCACCGCCAAGGGCGGCGGCTCGCTGACCGCCCTGCCGGTGGTCGAGACCCAGGGCGGCAATCTCACCGCCTATATCCCGACCAACCTGATCTCGATCACCGACGGGCAGATCTACCTCGAGCCGAAGCTGTTCTACGAGGGGCAGAAGCCCGCGGTGAACGTCGGCCTCTCGGTCAGCCGGGTCGGCAGCCAGACGCAGGCGCCGGCGATGAAGGCGGCGGTGGGCTCACTGAAGCTCGATTACGGCCAGTTCCTGGAGTTGGAGGTCTTCACCCGCTTCGGCGCGATGATGGACCCGCGCACCCAGGCCAGGATCGAGCATGGCCGGCGGATCCGGGCGATCCTGGCGCAGCCGCAGTTCCGCCCGGCGTCGCTCGCCACCCAGATCGCGCTGCTGACCGCCACCGCCGAAGGCCGGCTCGACGCGCTGCCGTTGGCCGAGGTGGAACGTCTCAAAGCCGCGCTGCCCGCCCGCAACGCGGCGGATTGCGCCGAGGTCGAGGCGCGTGTCGCGGCGACCGGCAAGGCGGAACCGGAAGACCGGGCCGCCCTCGAGGCCGCCGTCACGGCCGTCCTGGCCGGGGCGTGAGATGGAGCAGGAACAGGTCCTCAAGGCGCGGATCGCCAATCTGACCGAGCTGCGCGGGCTTTTTCAGGCGCTGCGCGCCCTGGCGGGCAGCCGGTTGCAGGAGGCGCAGAGCGCGCTGGAGGGGATCCGCTCCTATGCCGAGATCATCGCGGCGGCGCTGGCCGATGCGCTCGCGCTGCAGGCCGGCGCTCAGCCATTCGATTTCGGTGGCGGCGCGGCGCTGGTCGTGATGGGCGCCGAACACGGCTTCGTAGGCGGTCTCAATCTGCAGCTGTTGGACGAGGCGGTGCGCCGGCGCAGGCAAGGGCAAATCCTGGTGGTCCTCGGTCGCCGCGCTGCCACGATCGCCAAGGAGCGCGGCATCGCGGTGGATATCGAGGTGCCGATGGCGACCCATGTCGCCGGTGTCGCCGATGCCGCCCATGACCTGGCGGAAGTCCTCGACCAGCACGCGAATGTCGATGTGATCTTCGCGCGCTACCGCAAGGGAGGCAATTTCGAGCCGGCCTTTCGGCGCCTGTTGCCGCCGGAGCTGCCGGCGCCGGCCCAGCGGCGCGGGCCGGCGCCTCTGGTCCAGCTACCGCCGAACGAACTGCTGCACCGGCTCGATCTCGAATACATCTTCGCCGCGCTGTCGCAGGCGCTGATGGACAGCTTCGCCTCCGAGAATGCCGCCCGGCTGCGGGTGATGGAAACCGCCGACCGCTCGATCGCCGACAAGCTCGTCGCGCTTCGGCTGTCGGAAAACGATCTGCGCCAGGAAGCGATCACTGCGGAACTGCTCGACCTGATCGTCGGCGCGCAGGCGGTCGCGAGGACGGGCGCCCGGGGCGAGGCGGGCGAGATGGGTGGGGCACGCCCGCCCGGGTGACATCCCCTCCAGGACGATCGCTTCCGGTCCGCGTCGCGCGCCGGGTCCGCGGGCTCTGGTCCGCCTTGAGCGGTCGAGGGGCTTGCCGATCTCGGGAGAGCTGCCGATATGCCGCCCGATGGGGGCGGCAAAGCTCTTGGTTTCTGTTCTCTGCGCCAGTATAGCTGCGCCCCTGTCTATCCGGCTCCCCTCTCGCGCGGGCCGTTGCGCGGCGAGGCCGTGCTTGCGAAGGATCGCGTTGGCGCGGGGCGCCCTGGGGCCGGCCCGAGCGCGACCAGGCTGCCTGCAGGGCGGCCGTCGGCAAGGCAATGGGCGGGCTGCCTGCTCGCGCCTTCGCAAGATCGCGCGCTAGGGCGTTATCGGCGGTGGTACGGACGGGGCGGGGCCGGAAGAAGAGCTGAGCGTGCAAGAAACATAATGGAACATCAATCGTATAGACTTTCCGTTGCACCCATGATGGATTGGAAGGACTGGGTCGCAATCGCCTTGTAAACAAGGGCTTTCGCGAGAAGCCGGGTGCGCATGTAGCACTCTTGTAGCACCCTGGGTTTCCTTTTGGGTTGGCTGACAGACCGGTCTTGGACCAAAGCGTAGAGCGAGGGCCGCCGAGTTCAACATGCAAAAGGGGCCGCATAGCGACCCCTCTTAATCCTGCAAGAGCCCGCTCCGCTCAGGAGGCGAGCTTTTCAAGTTCCGCTCTGGCCGCCCGCTGTTGCTTGTCAATGTAGATGGCAAGGTCATGGACGGAGATGAACTTTCCGGCCTTCTGGCTGTCCCCCATCGGTGTGATCGGCAACGGAATGTCGCCATTATAGCACTTCTCCAACAGCTTCTTTGGGGTGATCCTGAACCAGGTCTCGGCAACTTTCTCGATCGTGATGAGAGGGGCCCCGCCGTAGTGGGCAAGAAGTTGAAACTCGATCCTCAAAACGTTCGACGCGTCGAATGCGGACA
>JAKAJW010000095.1 GCA_021813645.1 Pseudomonadota bacterium
GTCCGCCCGGTGCGGGCATTGGACGACCGGCTCGGCTTGGCGCCCAATGTCGACGCGGCGCTGGCGGCGCTGGCCTGCGCGCTCGACCTGCCGGCCTCGGCGGGCTTCACGCTCTTCGCGGTCGGGCGCAGCGCGGGCTGGATCGCCCATGCCATCGAGCAGGTCGAAAGCGGGCAGATCATCCGCCCGCGCGCCCGCTTCGTGGCGCAGGCCGGGTCAGCGGACCAACTCGGCGGGGTGGCCTAGCCGCGGTCGGCGATCACCGCCTCCTCGTGCATCAGCCCCAACACCTGGCGCTTCAGGCTCATGAAGGCTTCCGAGGTCAGCGTGTCGATGCCGCGCGGGCGCAGAATGTCGATCGGGATCGACTTCTTGATCCGTCCCGGCCGCGCCGTCATCACATGCACCACGTCGCCGAGAAAGATCGCCTCGTCGATGTCATGGGTGATGAACAGCACCGTCTTGCGATGCTTCTGCCAGATCGAAAGCAGCAGTTCCTGCATCAGCTGCCGGGTCTGGCTGTCGAGCGCGCCGAAGGGCTCGTCCATCAGCAGGATGCGGGGATCGTTGGCCAGCGCGCGGGCCAGCGCCACCCGCTGCCGCATGCCGCCCGAGAGTTCCTTCGGATAGGATTTCTCGAAGCCGCGCAGCCCGACCTGGGCGATCAGCTCGTCGGCGATCCGGCCTGCCTCGGCGGCGCTCTGACCCTTCAGCTTCGGGCCGAACATCACATTGTCCCGCACCGTCAGCCAGGGGAACAGCGTGTAGCTCTGGAACACCATGCCGCGCTCGGCCGAGGGGCCCACGATCGGCGCGCCGTCGAGCAGCATCCGGCCCGAGGTCGGCTCCTGCAGCCCGGCGACCAGCCGCAGCAGGGTGGACTTGCCGCAGCCCGAGGGCCCGACGATGACCGAGAACATATTGTCCTCGACGGCGAGCGAGACACGGTCGAGCGCCAGCACCTCGGGCTTGCGCTTGGGGGCGAAGCGGACGGTGACGTCCTGAAGGTCGAGATGCGGCATGGCTCAGAACTCGGCCGACCAGGGCAGCAACCAGCGCCGGGCGAACTTGAAGATCATGTCGGTGATCAGCCCCAGGATGCCGATGGTGAAGACGCCGAGCAGGATCACGTCGGTGAACAGGCCCCGCATCGCGTTCAGGATCATGTAGCCGAGGCCGGAATTGGCCGCGACCAGCTCGGCCACCACCAGATAGGTCCAGGCCCAGCCCATGGTGACGCGCAGGTTGTCCATCACTCCCGGCATGCAGGCCGGCAGCAGCACCCGCCAGATCACCTGCCGGCGGCTGGCGCCCAGCGTGTAGGAACAATCGATCAGGTCCTTCGATACCCGGGCGGAAACGTCCGAGATCAGGATCAGCTGCTGGAAGAAGGTGCCGAGGAAGATCACCATGATCTTCTCCTCCACCCCGATGCCGATCCAGAGGATCAGCAGCGGGATCAGCGCGGAGACCGGGATGTAGCGCATGAAGCCGGTGATCGGTTCGATCAGCGCCTCCACCACCTTGAAGCTGCCCATCAGGATGCCGAGCGGCACCGACAGGATCGAGGCGAAGAAGAACCCGGCGAGGATCACCGTGAGGCTCGCCTCGGTGTCGTCGATCAGCGAGCCGGTGGACAGCCGGTGGATCCCCGCCTCGACCACGAGATGCGGCGCGGCGAGGAAATCGGGGGGAGTGATCCCCCCGTAGGTGAGCAGACACCACAGCGCCAGGATCACCGCCACCGAGGCGGCGCCGAGGCCGAGGTAAAGCGACCGAGGGATCTCGACCTTCGGCGCAAGCACGGAACGGATCGCCATGGTGCCTGCGGCGCCCTTACTCGACGATGCCGAAGGTGATCAGGTCGGCCGGCGGCACCGAGACATCGCTCAGCCCGGCCTGCTTGTTGATCTCCTCGGCGTCGGCGATCGTCTTGGTGATCGCGCCGGGGGCGTCCTTGGTGCCGATGAAGGCCTTGTTCATCGCCCCGTCGTAATAGACCACGCCCGAACGGGTCTCGGCGAAGGTCTTCGGATCGTCGAGCCAGCCGCCGACGCCCTTGGCCATGATCTTGTCGGCCTCTTCCTCATGCGTCTTCTGCCAGTCGACCGCCTTCGCCCAGGCGGCGTAGAGCTTCTTCAGCTCCTCCGGATGCGCCTTGGCGAAGGCGTCGGTGGTGGTGATGACGTCGGTGATCAGGCCCGGCGTGGTGGAGCTGTCGACCAGCAGATGGCTGTCCTTGGCCTGCTTGCCGCGGGTCAGCCAGGGCTCCCAGGTCACGGCGGCGTCGACCCGGCCGGCGACGAAGGCCGCGCCGGCGTCGCCCGCGGTCATGTTCTGGGTGTCGACATCCTTCAGTGTCAGCCCGGCCCGCTTCAGCAGCACGGCGAGGAAGAATTGCGACACCGAGCCCTCGGCATAGGCGACCTTCTTGCCCTTCAGCCCGGCGATATCGGTGATCGAGTTCTTGGCCACGATCCCGTCGCCGCCATGGCTGTCGTCCAGCGCGAAGACATAAGTCAGCGGATGGTCCTTGGAGTAGAAGTTCAGCACGGTGTCGATGGTCGTCGCGGCAAGGTCGATGCGGTCGGCGATCAGCGCCGGCATCCGGGTCTTCGGATCCTCCATCTTGACCAGATCGACCTCGAGTCCCTCGTCCTTGAAGAAGCCCTGGGCCTGGGCGATGTAGAGCGGGCCGTAGCCGACCCAGGTGGACAGCCCGATCGAGAGTTTGGCAGCCTGGGCGAGGCCGGCGGTGCCGGCCACGACGGCCGCGCCGAGCGCGAGCGCCCGGAGGGAACGCGGGAAGTTCAGCATCTTCTCTCTCCTGTCGGTGCCGGAGCGTCCCGCGCTCCGGCGGTGTGGCCGACCTCTCCGGGCCGGCTTGAGCGGGAGCCTAGAGCGGTTCAACGATTGGCACAATGCCGCTGGCCGGCGGCCGGGCCGGGTCCTTGCGGGGCGCCGCCGCCGATTTCAGCAGGCCGGTGGCCGGCCGCCCCATTTCGGCGCAATTCGCGAAGCGCGAACCGGCCCGGCTGGGACCGATCCGCTCAGCCGCGTCCCTTCAGGAAGTCCTCGAAGGCCCGAAGCGTCGCCGCCGACACGTGATGCTCGATCCCCTCGGCGTCGATCTCGGCCGCCTCGGCCGGCACGCCCACCGCGATCAGCAGATCCACCACCACCCGGTGGCGGCCGCGCACCCGCTCGGCCATTTCGGCGCCAGTCTCGGTCAGGAACACGCCGCGATAGGGCCGCGACACGGCGAGCCCCTCGCGCTTCAGCCGCGCCACTGCCTTGGTCGCGGTCGGATGGGTCACGCCCATCTGGCGGGCGATATCGGTGATCCGTGCCTCGCCGGTCTCGCGGATCAGGTCGTCGATCATCTCCGTATAGTCTTCCAGCAGGGCCTGCGATTGCGCCGTCCGGGCATGCGAAAACCGCTCCGCCTGGGCGGGTTCCACGGCATCGAGCGGGCCGGGATCGGGATCAGGCGTCAGCATGGCACTCCAAGG
Source organism: Pseudomonadota bacterium (assembly GCA_021813645.1). GTDB lineage: Bacteria > Pseudomonadota > Alphaproteobacteria > Rhodobacterales > Rhodobacteraceae > Solirhodobacter. Next base: position 3,513 of record JAKAJW010000095.1, read on the forward strand.
CAGTCGGCCCCTTCGGCCGATGGCAGGGGCCGATGGGTGGGCCGCGACCATAAGCGGGGCGACCGCAGTTGTAAACGTGGCGCTCCGCGGAAATTGAACTGCGGGCTACCATTCGTGGTCCATTGACAAAGATGTAGCCATGTCTACATTTTTGCGAAAAGGCAGGACGATGACGGACTCAAGGGACCGCGCGATGAGCCATGTGACGATCACAAGCCGCAGCCAGACGCGGATGGCCGAGGTCTTGGCCGGCCGCGGCGGCGGGCCGGGGCGCTTCCTGCTGTTCGCGGGCCCCGCGATCATCGCCTCGATCGCCTATATGGACCCCGGCAACTACGCGACCAATATCCAGGCCGGGGCGGGCTACGGCTTCACCCTGCTCTGGGTGGTGCTGCTGGCCAATCTGATCGCCATGCTGTTTCAGGCGCTCTCGGCCAAGCTCGGCATCGTCACCGGCAAGAACCTGGCCGAGCTCAGCCGCGAAAGCTTCTCGCGCCCGGTCGTCCTGGCCATGTGGGTCGTCTCCGAGATCGCCGCGATGGCCACCGATCTGGCCGAGTTTCTCGGCGGCGCGCTCGGCCTGTCGCTGCTGTTCGGCATGCCGCTGATGGCGGGCATGGCGGTCACCGCGCTGGTCACCTACGGCATCCTGCTGATGGAGGGGCGCGGCTTCCGCCCGATGGAACTGGTGATCACCGGCTTCGTCGCCGTGATCGGCCTGTGCTACCTGGCGGAGCTGTTCATCGCCCCGATCGACTGGGCCGCGGCGGTCGGTGGCCTGACCGTGCCGCAGCTCCCCGATGCAGCGGCGCTGACCATCTCGGTCGGCATCATCGGCGCCACCGTCATGCCGCATGCGATCTACCTGCATTCCGGCCTGACCCAGGGTCGCGTCTCCACTCGCGACGACGGCGAACGCCGCAAGCTGGTGCGCTATTCCAATATCGAGGTGGTGCTGGCGCTCGGCGTCGCCGGGCTCATCAACATGGCGATGGTGATGATGGCGGCCTCGGCCTTCCATGCCGGCCACAGCGAGGTGGCCGAGATCGAGACCGCCTATCACGCGCTGACCCCGATCCTCGGCGGCTTCGCGGCTGGGGCCTTCCTGATCTCGCTGATCGCCTCGGGGATGTCGAGCTCGGTGGTCGGCACCATGGCCGGGCAGTTGATCATGCAGGGCTTCATCCGCCGCAGCATCCCGATCTGGCTGCGTCGGCTGGTGACCATGCTGCCGGCCTTCGTCGTCGTCGCGCTCGGCGTCAACGCCACCTATGCGCTGGTGCTGAGCCAGGTCGTGCTGTCGATCGCTCTGCCGGTGCCGATGGTGGCCCTGCTCATCTTCACCAGCCGCCGCTCCGTCATGGGCGACTTCGTCAATGTCGCCGCAATGCGCTGGCTGGCGGGACTCGGCGCCGGGCTGGTGCTGGCGCTGAATGGGGTGCTGCTCGCGCAGACCTTCGGCGTGCCGATCCCGGGGCTGAAGTGAGGGCGGCGCAATCGGTGCAAACGTCGGTGCAATATCGGTGCCAAATCGGTATTGCGATTTTCGCTTCGGAACAAAGGATTGCGCCGCGATCCTCAGATTTCCTTGGCGCGCCGCGGGACGCCGCGGCAGCCTTTCGTTAACCGGATCGGCGCCTCGGAACCCGGTGCCGCCACCGTGGCCCTCCGGCGACAGCCCGCGGCCAAATTTGACCTGACGGCAATCTCTCTTGGCACGAATGCGCAATTTGCCGCAGTTTCGGCGCAATTTCCTGCCTATTTCGCGGCTGCGCAGTTTCGTATCCGCAAAGACAAGGCGAGTGCCGGCGGGAACGGTGTTGCATGCGTTGGGAGTGGGGCCGCTATCGGATGGTTGACACGATGAGTTTCGCGCTTCCCCCGGCGAGCTATGTCCCTTTCATTGTTGTCCTAATCGCTGTCGCCTCCGGGCTGAGCATCCTGGCCACGCTCTGGCTACAGCGGCGCTTCGGCACGCGGCGGCCGGCCGGGCCGGAACGCGTCGTGGCAGTCCGCTCGCCGGAGGATCTGGAGTTGCTCTGGCGGGCGCTCGAAGCCCATGTCATGATCAATGTCGCCGACGAGGATAGCCGGACCGTCGCGGTCAACGACAGCTTCCTGACCGCCACCGGCTTCGCGCGCAATGAGATTGTCGGCCAGAAGCTCAGAAGCTTCCTGATTTCTCCGGATAGCGCGACGCGCGAAGCGGTCGAGGCGGTGATCTGCAAGGACGGCGTCTGGACCGGCGAAACCACCATCACGCGCAAGGACGGCAGCAAGTTCTGGACGCGGACGACGATGGTTGGACACTGCGACAAGCAGGGCCATTTGCGCCGGACGGTCGCCTTGCGCACCGATATCACCAAGAACAAGCAGCTGCAGGCCGAAACGCAGAAGAAATTGCTGCTAGATCGCTTGAGCGACGAGGTTTATGTCTTTGATGCGGAAGACCTTTCGCTTCAGTATCTGAACCAGTCCGCGCTCGCGCACCTGGGCTGGGCCGAGCAAGACTACTTCGGCCGGCCGCTGAAGGACGCCCATCCGGACCTCGACGAAACTGCCTTCCATACGCGGGTCCAGCCGCTTCTGGACGGCAAGGCAGAGGTGCTGATCTACGAGTCGGTTCATGGCGGCCGGCCGGTCGAGTTCAACCTGCGGCTGGATCGCGCCTTCGATGGCCGGCAGCGCTTCGTCGGCGTCATTCGCGACCTCGCCGCCCGCAAGCAGATGGAGGCCACCAAATCGGCCTTCGTCACCACCGTCAGCCACGAGCTGCGCACCCCGCTGACCTCGGTCCTGGGCGCGCTCAAGCTGATGGCTTCCGGCGCCCTGGGCGAATTGGCCGACAAGCCGCGCAGCGTGCTCGCCATCGCGGTCCGCAATGTGGAACGCCTGGTGGTGACCATCAACGATTTGCTCGACCTGGAGAAGTTCGAAGCCGGCAAGATGGAAATGCGTCTGTCGCCGACCGATTTGTCACGGGTGGTGGAAGAGGCGATCAGCGCCAACACGAATTACGCGGCCGAACTCGGCGTGCAGCTCTCCTGCATCGGGACGGAGCGTCCTTATATCGTCGAAGCCAATCACGATCGGCTAATCCAGGTGCTCAACAACCTGCTGTCGAACGCGGCCAAATTCTCGCGCAGCGGCGAAACGGTCGACGTGGAGTTGCGCGAAACACGCAGCGCGGTGCAAATCTTCGTGCGCGATCACGGCGTGGGGATTCCCGAAGAATTCCAGGGGCGGCTCTTCGAGCGCTTCGTCCAGGCGGGCGCACCGATCGAGGGGCGGCCGAACGGGTCGGGCCTGGGGCTGAGCATCACCAAGGTGATCGTCGAGCGGCATGGCGGCACGATCGGCTTCACCAGCAAGCCCGGCGAGGGCTCGACTTTCTGCGTCGAGCTGCCGCGGACGCAGCTCGAACAGGTCGCCTGAGCCCGGACGCCCCGGCCAGGCGAGCGGACAGGGCGAGCGCAACGGCAATCGGCTGCAACACCAAGGCGCTCGGTGCCGTAACGTGGAACCCGAAGGGATGGTGGCTGGGGCGCCAGGATTCGAACCTGGGTATGGCGGTACCAAAAACCGCTGCCTTACCGCTTGGCGACGCCCCAACTGGCGCGCTGTTTAGCGAAGCCCGTTGGCTGCCGCAAGGCCCTTTTGTCGCCATCGCACCATTGCCGTGCGCCGGAGGCTTAGCTAGGAGCGGCGCATGGAACGCTTTGATGTTGTTGTATTGGGGGCCGGCGCAGCCGGAATGATGGCGGCGGTCGAGGCTGGGCGTCGCGGCCGGCACGTGCTGGTGCTCGACCATGCCCAGGCGCCGGGCGAGAAGATTCGCATCTCGGGCGGCGGGCGCTGCAACTTCACCAATCTCGACGGCGGGATGGCCGGCCGCTACCTGTCGGGCAATCCGCGCTTCGCCCTGTCGGCGCTGCGCCGGTTCGGCCCGCAGGACATCCTCGGCCGGATCGCCGGGGCGGGGATCGCTTGGCATGAGAAGACGCTGGGCCAGCTGTTCTGCGACGGTTCGGCGCGGCAGGTGGTCGATCTCTTCGTGCGTGACATGGCTGCGG
>JAKAJW010000465.1 GCA_021813645.1 Pseudomonadota bacterium
ATCTGGTGGCGGAGGTCGGCAACCCGACCATCGTCGCCACGCTGACGGTGATCGCGGCGCTGCTGCCGATGCTCTTCGTCTCGGGGATGATGGGCCCCTATATGAGCCCGATCCCGGCCAATGCCTCGGCCGCGATGCTGTTCTCGTTCTTCGTCGCCGTCATCATCACGCCCTGGCTGATGATCAAGGTGGCCGGCCGCGCCTCGATGAAGGGGCATGCGCATGAGGACGTCTATGGCGGCGAGGAGGGCGAGGGCGGCCATCACGGCGGCGGCCTGCTCGGGCGGGTCTATACCGCGGTGGCGCAGCCGATCCTGAAGACCAAGGGCCGCAGCCTGACCTTCCTGCTGGTGACCGCGGTGCTGTCCTTCGGCTCGCTGGGGCTGCTTTACACCGAGCATGTGACGGTGAAGCTGCTGCCCTTCGACAACAAGACGGAGCTTTCCGTCATGGTCGACATGCCGGCCGGCACCTCGGTCGAGGCGACCGACGCGGTGGCCCAGCAGCGCGCCAACAAGGTGATCGGCCTGCCCGAGGTGATCTCGGCCCAGACCAATGCGGGCACGGCGGCGCCGTTCGACTTCAACGGCCTGGTGCGGCACTACTACCTGCGCGCCAATCCCTATCAGGGCGACGTGCAGATCAACCTGACCCCGAAGGAGGAGCGCAGCCGCACCAGCCACCAGATCGCGCTGGAGATCCGGCAGATGGTCGACACGATCAAGCTGCCGCCGGGCGGCAGCCTGAAGGTGGTGGAGCCGCCGCCCGGCCCGCCGGTGATCTCGACCCTGCTGGCCGAGGTCTACGGGCCGGACGCCAAGACCCGCCGCGACGCCGCGCGGCGGATCGAGGCGGCGTTCAAGTCGGTGCCCTATATCGTCGATGTCGACAACAGCTTCGGCGTGCAGGCGCCGCGGATCCGGGCGACCATCTCGACCGACAAGGCGGAGTTCTACGGGGTGCAGGAATCCGATGTGTTCGACACGATCCGGATCCTGAACGGCCAGACCACGGTGGGATATTCCAACCGCGGCGACGGGCGCGACCCGATCCCGATCATCATCGCGCGGCCGAAATCGCAGCGGGTGATGAACGAGAGCTTCCTGTCGACGCCGATCCCGGCCAACGTGCTGCCCGGCGCGACCGGGGTGGTCGAGCTCGGCGATGTCCTGAACGTCAAGACCGAGAAGGCCTCCTACCCGATCTACCGCCACAACCTGCGCTTTGCCGAGATGGTGACGGGCGAGCTTGCCGGGCAATACGAGGCGCCGCTGTACGGCATGCTGGCGGTCGACAAGAAGCTTGACGAGATGAGCTGGCCGGCGGGCGAGAAGCCGGTGGTGCGGCTGCATGGCCAGCCCACCGACGAAAGCCACGTGACGCTCTTGTGGGACGGCGAGTGGGAAGTGACCTGGGTCACCTTCCGCGACATGGGCGCGGCCTTCGGCGTGGCGCTGCTGGGCATCTACATCCTGGTGGTGGCGCAGTTCGGCTCGTTCCGGCTGCCGCTGGTGGTGCTGACGCCGGTGCCGTTGACCTTCCTCGGCATCATGCTGGGCCACCTGGTGTTCCACGCGCCCTTCACCGCCACCTCGATGATCGGATTCATCGCGCTGGCCGGCATCATCGTGCGCAACTCGATCCTGCTCGTCGATTTCATCCGCCATGCCGACACCACCGGCAAGTCGGCCATCGACATCCTGATCGAGGCGGGGGCGATCCGGTTCAAGCCGATCCTGCTGACCGCGATCGCGGCGATGATCGGCGCGGTGGTGATCCTCTCCGACCCGATCTTCCAGGGCCTGGCCATCTCGCTTCTGTTCGGCCTGATGAGCTCGACCCTGCTGACGGTGCTGGTGATCCCGGCAATCTACCGGGTGTTCAAGACCTGAGCGGCCGGGGCCGCGCCGGGCGGGGATAGAATCTGTCAGCGACTTGTCAGGCGGCGTAAGAAAATTGCGCCGCCTGCGGCATTTCAGCCCCCTGGCGTGCTTGTGCAAGGTTTGGGTGCCGGTTAGAACCCGAGGGTCGCTTCCGGCCGATTTGGCGGTCTATCAGGGGAGAGCAGGGCGTGAAGATCGGTTCACCGAAGGAGATCACCGCGGGCGAGGCGCGGGTGGCGATGACGCCGGACTCGGCCGTGCAGTTGAAAAAGCTCGGCTATGACTGCGTGATCGAAACCGGCGCCGGCGCGGCGGCCGGATTTTCCGACGCGGCCTATGAGGCGGCCGGCGTCGAGGTGGTGAAGACCGCCGCGGCGCTGTGGAAGGCGGCCGATATCGTCGCCAAGGTGCGGCCGCCGGAAGAGGTCGAGGCCAAGCGGCTGCGGCATGGCCAGACGCTGATCTCGTTCTTCTATCCGGGCCAGAACGAGCGCCTACTGGAACTGACCCGCGACCAGGGCGCCAATGTGATCGCGATGGACATGGTGCCGCGGATCAGCCGCGCCCAGAAGATGGACGCGCTGTCCTCGATGGCCAATATCGCCGGCTATCGGGCGGTGGTCGAGGCGGCGAACAATTTCGGCCGGTTCTTCACCGGCCAGGTGACCGCGGCGGGCAAGGTGCCGCCGGCCAAGGTGCTGGTGGTGGGCGCCGGCGTGGCCGGTCTGGCCGCGATCGGCACGGCGACCAGCCTCGGCGCGATCGTCTATGCCTTCGACGTGCGCCCCGAAGTGGCCGAGCAGATCGAGAGCATGGGGGCGAATTTCGTCTTCCTGGAATTCGAGCAGAGCCAGGATTCGGCGGCGACCGGCGGCTATGCGGCGCCGTCCTCGCCGGAGTTCCGCGAAAAGCAGCTGGCCAAGTTCCGCGAGCTGGCGCCGGAGATGGACATCGTCATCACCACCGCGCTGATCCCCGGCCGGCCGGCGCCGAAGCTGTGGCTCGAGGACATGGTGGCGCTGATGAAGCCCGGCTCGGTCGTCGTCGACCTGGCGGCGGAGCGCGGCGGCAACTGCGACCTGACGGTGGCGGACGAGAAGATCGTCAGCGCCAACGGCGTGACGGTGGTGGGCTACACCGATTTCCCGAGCCGGATGGCGGCGCAGTCCTCGACGCTCTACGCCACCAACATCCGCCACATGATGACGGATCTGACGCCGAAGAAGGACGGCGTTCCGGTCCACAACATGGATGACGACGTGATCCGCGGCGCGACCGTGACCTTCGAGGGCGCGATCACCTTCCCGCCGCCGCCGCCCAAGGTGCAGGCGATCGCGGCGGCCAAGCCGAAGCCGAAGCCGAAGGAACTGTCGCCCGAGGAGAAACGCGCGGCCGAACTGGCCGCCTTCCGCAAGGCGACGCGCAGCCAGGTGACGCTGCTGGCGGTGGGCACGCTGGTGATGCTGTTGATCGGCTCCGTCGCGCCGAGCGATTTCATGAGCCATTTTATCGTCTTCGCGCTTGCCTGCTTCGTCGGCTTCCAGGTGATCTGGAACGTCAGCCACGCGCTGCACACGCCGCTGATGGCGGTGACCAATGCGATCTCGGGCATCGTCATCCTGGGCGCGCTCCTGCAGATCGGCTCGGGGTCCGGGCTGGTGGTGGTGCTGGCCGCGGTGGCGGTGCTGATCGCCTCCATCAACATCGTCGGCGGCTTCCTGGTCACGCGCCGGATGCTCGCCATGTTCCAGAAGTCGTGAGGTCGGGCCAATGAGCATCGGTATCGTTTCGGCGGCCTATATCGCGGCCACGATTCTCTTCATCCTGTCGCTCGGCGGTCTGTCGGGGCAGGAAAGCGCCAAGCGCGCGGTTTGGTATGGCATCGCCGGCATGGCGCTGGCGGTGGGGGCGACGGTGTTCGGGCCCGGCATCGGCCATGCCGCGGTGCTGCTGTTGATGGTGGCCATCGGCGCGATCGTCGGCGCCTATGTCGCCGGCAAGGTCGAGATGACGCAGATGCCGCAGCTGGTGGCGGCGCTGCACAGCTTCGTCGGCCTCGCCGCGGTGTTCATCGGCCTCAACGCCGACCTGGAGCTTGGCCGGGTGCTGGCGGCGAAGGCGGCGGGCGGCGGCCTGGACCATTTCACCGGCTTCGCGGCCAAGGTGGCGGCCAAGGACGCGGTCGAGCTGTCGATGCTGAAGGTAGAGCTGTTCCTGGGCGTCTTCATCGGCGCGGTGACCTTCACCGGCTCGGTGGTGGCCTTCGGCAAGCTGGCGGGCCGGATCGACGGCAAGCCGAAGAAGCTGCCGGGCGGCCATCTGCTGAACGCGGGCGCGGCGGCGCTGGCGGTGCTGCTGCTTCTGGTGTTCTTCGCCACGGGCGGGATGTGGGCGCTGCTGCTGATGACGCTGGTCGCCTTCTTCATCGGCTGGCATCTGATCATGGGGATCGGCGGCGCCGACATGCCGGTGGTGGTGTCGATGCTGAACTCCTATTCGGGTTGGGCCGCGGCGGCGATCGGCTTCACGCTGGGCAATGACCTTCTCATCGTCACCGGGGCGCTGGTCGGCTCTTCCGGCGCGATCCTGAGCTACATCATGTGCAAGGCGATGAACCGGTCGTTCATCTCGGTGATCCTGGGCGGCTTCGGCGGCACCGGCGGGCCGGCGCAGGAAATCTCGGGCGAGATGGTGGCGATTGACGCCGAGGGCGTCGCCGCCGCGCTGAACGACGCCGACAGCGTCATCATCGTGCCGGGCTACGGCATGGCGGTGGCCCAGGCGCAGCAATCGGTGAGCGAGCTGACGCGCAAGCTGCGCGCCGCCGGCAAGACGGTGCGCTTCGGCATCCATCCGGTCGCCGGCCGGCTGCCGGGGCATATGAACGTGCTGCTGGCCGAGGCCAAGGTGCCCTATGACATCGTGCTGGAGATGGACGAGATCAACGACGACTTCCCGTCGACGGATGTCTCGATCGTCATCGGCTCGAACGACATCGTGAACCCGGCGGCGCAGGAAGACCCCAACAGCCCGATCGCCGGCATGCCGGTGCTCGAGGTCTGGAAGTCGAAGCTGGTCATCGTGATGAAGCGCGGCCAGGGAACCGGCTATTCCGGCATCGAGAACCCGCTGTTCTACAAGGAGAACACGCGGATGTACTACGGCGACGCCAAGAAGAGCCTGGACGAGCTGCTGCCCAAGATCGGCTGAGGCCGGCGTTGATCGCGCCGCGGCGGCTTGCTACACCGGCAGGCAGCGAGCGGGGAGGCGGCGCATGGGCAGGATGCGGCGTGGGGCGGCGAGGCGCGGCCCCGGCCTGAGCGGCCGGAGGGTGCGGCTGGGGCTGTTGCTGGGCATGGCGGGGCTGGCGTTGGCGGGCCCCGCGGCGGCGCTGCCCCCCGGTCCGGCGCTGCTGGGCCGCTGGGTTCCCGATCCCCTAAGCGTGCTGGCGGTGGCGGCGCTGGCCTGGGCCTATCTCCGCGGCGCCGTGCGGGCCTATCGCCGGCGGGTGCCGCCGGCCGACGGCCGGCCGATCGCCTTCCTGCTGGGGCTGTTCCTGATCCTGCTCGCCATGGTCTCGCCGGTCGCCGCGCTGGCGCGCGAGAGCGCCTTCGTGCATCAGCTGCAGGATGCCGCGCTGCGGGTGGTGGCGCCCTTGCTGATCTTCGCCTCGCGGCCGCAGCGGCTGGTGTTCTGGGGCCTGCCGAAGCGGCTGCGGCGCGGCGCCTTCGCGGCTCTCTGGCGCGATGCGCGGCTGAACCGTTGGGGCCGGGCGCTGGCCCGGCCGCTGGTGGCGGGGGCGCTCAACATCGCGGTCTTCCTGGTTTGGCTGCTGCCGCCGATGCAGGACGCGGCGGTGGCCTCGGGCGCGGTGGGCTGGCTGGCGCGGCTGAGCCAGCTCGGCGCCGGCTGCCTGTTCTTCGGCCTGCTGTTCGACGCGCGCGACCCCGATCGCGGCGGCACCCGCTACGGGCCGCGGGTCGTCATGCTGATCACCAGCGCGCTGGTGATGGTGGTGACCGGGGTGGCGCTGACCATGAAGCCGGTGGAGTTTTACGCGGCCTACCCGCCGGGGCCGCGGCTGCTGGGCTTCAGCCCGGTCGACGACGAGGCCACCGGCGGCTTCGTCGACTGGGCCTGGGTCAGCCTGATCTATCTCTTGACCATCGTGCTGGTGTTCTTCCGCTGGAACGCGGCGGAGCAGCGCGCCTATGCCCGGGCGCAGCAGCGCCGCGGCTCCAACTCCGCCGCGCTGCAGCTGCCGGAAACGGCGGAGGAGTTGTGGCTGTTGGTGACGCCGAAGAACCGCCGGGTCGGGCTGGGGCTTGCCATCATCCCGGCGGTGATGATGTCGCTGGCGATCGCCATCGTGGTGACGCTGCATTACGGCGTCTGAGCTTGCGGCGGGCGCGGCCGGGCCGGTGCCGGGCTTCGGGGGCTTGCGCCCGCCCGGCCACCGGCTAGGCTCGGGCGGACAGCCTGGCCAGGACCGCCCCATGACCTCGAACACCGACCATCCGCTGCGCTATGCCATCGCCAACGAGCTGCATGCGCGCCCGTTTCCGGCGATCGAGGCGCCGGCCCATGCCGTCTTCCTGGCGCTGAAGGAGCCGGTCGGCGCGGCCAACCGCGACCGGGCCCGCGATCTCGCCCATCTGCAGGCGCTTCTGGACCGGCACGGCGCGCCGCGGCCGGAGTCGGGGGCGACGCATTACGCCGGGCCGCTCGGCCGGAACGCCCTGAAATGGGAGAGCCACACCGAGTTCGTCACCTATTCGAGCTTCGCGCCCGGGCTGGACGCGCGCCCCTTCGATCCGGCGGCGGCAGAGGTCTTCCCCGAGGAATGGCGCGCCGCCGGGCCGGGGCGGCGGCTGGTCTCGGCGCTGATCCGGATCGACCTGCTGCCGGCCGATACCTCGGGCCTGTCGCGGCTGTTCGACGAATGGTTCGTGGCCGAAAGCCTGGCCTGCGCCTGGGTGCTGGACGGCGCTGCGGTGGTGGCGACCGACTTCCGCATCGACCCGGCCGGCCATGTCCGCTTCGCCGTCTTCGTGCGCCCCGGCACCTCGCCGCGGCGGATCGGCCGGATCGTGCAGCGGCTTTGCGAGATCGAGATCTACAAGGCGATGTCGATGCTCGGCCTCGGCCGGGCGCGCGAGCTGACCGAACGGCTGAACGTGCTCGACCCACAGCAGATCGCGCTTGTGGCCGAGCTGAGCTCGGAGGCGGCGAGCCCCGAGCATACGCTGCAGGAGCTGCTCGCGGTCTCCGCCGAGCTGGAGACGCTGGCGACCCAGACGTCGTTCCGTTTCGGCGCCACCGCCGCCTATGAGGCGATCGTGACCGACCGTATCCGGGTGCTGCGCGAGGAACGCTTCGAGGGTCGCCAGATGCTGGGCGAGTTCATGGCGCGGCGCTACGATCCGGCGATGCGGACGGTGAAATCGGCCGAACGCCGATTGCAGCAGATGGCCGAGCGTGCCGAACGGGCCGGCGAGCTGCTGCGCACCCGGGTCGATGTCGAGCGCAGCCGGCAGAGCCAGAAACTGCTGGAAAGCATGGACCGCCGCGCCGATCTGCAGCTGCGGCTGCAGCATACGGTGGAGGGGCTGTCGGTCGTCGCGATCAGCTATTACGCGGTGAACCTGCTCGGCTATCTGGTCGGCCCGCTCGCCGAGCAAGATCGG
>JAKAJW010000034.1 GCA_021813645.1 Pseudomonadota bacterium
CCCCGCCATTGCGGCGCTCCGCCGGGCGTCTGGGCTTCCCCGAATGACAGCTGGAACCGAGTCGGCAGCTGTTCCGATTGGGCGAAATAGGTCTCGGCGCAATCCGAGAGCGATGTGCCGGACAGCGGCGTGATGCCCTGATAGGGGACCATGCCGCGGCCCTGATCGAGGACGATGGCGAAATAGCCCTCGCCCAGCAGCGCATAGGGCTCGCCTTCGGCCGGCAGCGCTTCCGGCTCGAAATGCGCATAGGCCCGGATCCGAGCCGGCTGGCCTTCCTCGCTGGGCGCGTAATAGTCTGTCGCGATCAGGCGGACCGGGCCAGTGCCACGGATCTGCAGCGACAGCCGCCAGCGCAGCTTGATCGTTTGGCCGATCAACGCGGTGAGCAGCGCGGCCTCCGCCACCAAGGCAGAGATCGGCGCCGGATAATCGTGCTGACGCAGCATCCGGTCCAGCGCGCCATCGAGCCGCACCACCCGGCCGCGGATATCGGCGCGGTCGAGTTGAAATGGCAGGACGGTATCGTCCCAGGCGATCATAGAGCCGATGGTCATGGGGTTTCCTTGCCGAGCCGATCTTGGCATACCGCGGGAATATAGGCGGGGCAACCGGGCGACCAAAGGGGGCGGGCGATGATCCGGCGATTCGGCGAAGCGGTGAAACCGGGCCAAACCTACCGACGCCGGCCTGGGGTCTACGCGATCTTGCAGGACGGCGATGCCGTTCTGGTCACCCACCAAGCAGCGCCCGTGCCCGAGTTTCAACTGCCCGGCGGGGGCATCGATCCCGGCGAATCGCCGCTGCACGCGCTGCACCGCGAGGTGTTCGAGGAAACCGGCTGGCGCATCGCCGGGGCCCGCAGGCTCGGCGCCTTCCGGCGCTTCACCTACATGCCGGAATATGACCTCTGGGCGGAAAAGCTGTGCACCGTCTATCACGCCCGCCCGGTGCGGCGCCTCGGTCCGCCGAGCGAGGCCGGCCATAGCGCCGTTTGGATGACGCTGGAGGCGGCCGTGCTGGAGCTTGGCAACGCGGGCGATCGCGCCTTCCTGCAACGCCTGCTCTAGGGTCCGTTCATCTCCAGCAGAACGGCCGAGATATCATCGTCGAAATCCCGATCGCCGCCGTAGCGGCGCAGCCCGGTCACGAGCGCGTCGAGAAAGGCCATGCCGCCGCAGCCCGACAGCGTGGTAAGCAGGCCCGCCAACCCCTCTTGGCCGAGTTGCCGGCCCAGCAAGTCGGTGCGTTCCGTTACCCCGTCCGACATCAGTACCAGCTTGTCGCCCGGGCCGAGTTGGAAGGTGATCCGCTCATAGTCGGCCTCGGCGATCAGGCCGACGGGCAGCCCGCCGGCACCCACGAATTCGACCTGGCCGTCGACCCGCAGCACGGCCGGATGTGGATGGCCCGCCTGCGCCAATTCTACCTGGCCGGTGTGCAGATCGACCTCGGCATAGAGCAGGGTCAGATACTGATCCGTTCGGATATCTTCCAGCAGCAGCCGGTTCAGCGCGGCGGCCACCTCCTCCGGGGGGCGGCCGCGCCGCCCGCCCTCGGGCGTCGTGCGAAGCGCGATGTTCTGCTCGGGTGCCGAGCCCGATAGCACACCGGCAAGCCGCGCCGTCATGATCGCCGAGGCGACACCATGGCCGGAGACATCGATGGCGAAGATCGCCACGCGGCGGGCATCGATCGGGAAGCAGCCGACGAGATCGCCGCCCACATGCCCGCTGGGCCGCAGCAGCAGCGACACTTCGGCCGGACCGAAGGACTGATGGCGCACCCGGACCAGCGATTGCTGAAGCTTGCGCGCCTCGATCAGATCGCGATCGAGCGCATCGTAGAGACTCTGCATCTCCGTCAGGGTGTCGCTGATCAACCGGTTCTTTTCGGTCAGTTCGTGCTCCATCCGAAGGATGCGTTCGCCGGCGGCGATCCGGGCGTAGAGCTCCTGAGTGTCCACCGGCTTGGCCAGGAAATCGTCCGCCCCCGCGTCGAGGCCAAGTGCGGCCTCGCCCTTCTCGCTCTTCGAGGTCAGCAAGATGAAATAGCCGTAACTGTCCCGCGGCAGCGCCCGAAAGGCCGCGCAAAACTCCAATCCGGTCATGCCACGCATCATCCAATCGCTGACCACGATATCGAAATGCCTGGTCAGACAAAGCTCCAGCGCCTTTTCGCCAGAATCGGCTTCGGTCACCAGATAGCCCCGCCGCAACAGCGAGGCCGCCAGAATCTTGCGCTGCACCTTGCTGTCATCGACAATCAGCAGGCTATGTGGCGCCGGCGGCGCCGATTTGGGAATTGGGTCGAAAGCCCTTGTCATCGATTTTTGCACCGTGGCGGCCAGCTTGAAACGCCCCAGTTTGACCGGACGCGGCTTAATCCCGTGTAAAATCTAAAATCTGCGACACCGGCTTACTGCTTGTTAAGCCGTCCGGCCTAGGCTGGCTGCGGGTGCAGTGAAACGGGTGTAGGGTCTGGGATGATCGATTGGACTCGGGTTGCCTGCTTGCGGCAGGAAATCGGCGAAGAGGATTTCGACGAGGTTGTCCGCCTCTTCATCGAAGAAGCAAGCGAAGTCGTCGAACGGCTGGAGCGGAGTGCAAGCCCGCCCCAGCGCGAGGCCGACCTTCATTTCCTCAAGGGCAGCGCCCTCAATCTCGGCTTCACCGAGCTTGCCGCGCTCTGCCAAGGGGAGGAGCGCGCGGCTGCCAGCGGCTACGAGGTGGAAACGGCGCCGGTCATCGGCCTCTATCTCGCCTCGCGTCGCGCCTTTCTGGCGGGTCTCAGCACCCGCTCGGGAGCTGCGGCCTAGATCAGGAACTCCGCTAGCGTCTCGTCGGCGGTGATGTCGCGATAGGCGAAACCCGCCGCGTTCAGGCGGGCGAACAGGGCGGGGAAATTTTCGGCCCGACCGGTTTCGATGCCGATCAATACGGTGCCGAAATTGCGCGCGGACTTCTTCAGATATTCGAACCGGGCGATGTCGTCGTCCGGGCCGAGCATTTCCAGGAAATCGCGCAAGGCGCCGGGGCGCTGCGGTAGCCGTAGGATGAAGTATTTCTTGAGCCCGGTGTAGCGCATCGCCCGCTCTTTCACCTCGGGCAGCCGCTCGAAATCGAAGTTCCCGCCCGAGGTGACGCAGACCACCGTCTTGCCGGCCAGCCGCTCCCCGAGCTCCGGCAGCACATCGACCGCAAGCGCCCCGGCGGGTTCCAGAACGATGCCCTCGACGTTCAGCATCTCCAGCATCGTGGCGCAGATCCGGTCCTCTGGCGCCAGCATCACCTTCTCGGGTGCGATGCCGCGCAGCCGGTCGAAAGGCCGCTCGCCGATCCGCGCCACCGCGGCGCCGTCCACGAAACTGTTCACCGCCGGCAGTGTGACCGGCGCCCCGGCCTGCAGGGCCGCCGTCAGGCTGGCGCCGCCGAGCGGCTCGACGAAGCGGAAGTCGACCTCGGGCGCCGTTTCGCGCAGATATCCGGTGACGCCGGCCGACAAGCCGCCGCCGCCGACCGGCAGGATGACCAGATCCGGCGCCTGGCCGAGTTCTTCAAGGATCTCCACAGCGACCGAGGCCTGGCCCTCGATCACGTCGGGGTCGTCGAAGGGCGACAGGAACTGGCCGCCGATCTGGCGGCAGAATGCCTGGGCTGAGGCCAGCGACTGGTCGAAGTAGTCGCCGATCAGGCGGATCTCGACATTTTCGCCGCCGAACACCTTGGTCTTGTCGATCTTCTGCTGCGGCGTGGTGACCGGCATGAAGATGGTGCCCTGCACGCCGAAATGACTGCACGCATGGGCGACGCCCTGGGCGTGGTTTCCTGCCGAGGCGCAGACGAAGCGATTGCGTTCGGGCTCGCGGGCCAGCGCCTTGCGCATCGCATTGAAGGCGCCGCGCAGCTTGTAGCTACGGACCGGGCTGAGATCCTCGCGTTTCAGCAGGATTTCGGCGCCATAGCGCGCCGACAGATGGGGGTTGCGCTGCAACGGCGTCGGCGGGAACAGCCCGCGCAGGGCATCGGTTGCGGTCCGGGCCGCCTGGGAAAACGCGCTCATCCTCTGCCTCTGGCGCGGCCGGCCGGCGATGACAAGCGGTCAAACCAGCGCACGGTTCTGAACGAAATGGCCATAAAGCGTCGTGAAGATCGACAAAAGCAGCATTGCCGCCGCCCAGCCGGCGGCGACCTGCCAGGCGACGGCGAAGATCAGCAGCCCGATCTCGGCGAAGAAGGCCTGCGGCACGGTCAGCGCCAAAACCGAAAGCACATAGAGCGCGGCCAGTCCCAGAAGCGTGCCATTCTGCCCGCGCGTCGCTCCCCAGGCCGCCCGCAGGCGGGAGTCGGCGCCAAGCGCGGCGGCGGGCAGGATCGTGCTCAGTCGGAAGAGCACCGTGGCCAGCACGCCGATGAAGGCGAACAGCCCGACCGTCATCACCAGCGCGGCAAGCGGCCGGGCTACCAGGCCGACGGCGCCCGAAACCAGAAAGAGCGGCACAACCAGCGCCAGTTCCACCGCAATCGGCGCCATGACAATCAGCAGCGAGCGACCGAAATAGGTGAGCATCCGCTCGCCCATTAGCGTCGGCACCCAGCCTTTGGGCTGCTCGCCCAACAGCACGAAGCGATGCCAGGCGACGGCGATCCAGGTTCCGCAGAAGATCGACACCAGGGTGATCGCCGCCAGCGGCAAAAGCGGCGGATGGCCGGATCGCATGGCCGTTTCCAGCGCGGGCGGGTCTGGCAGGCTCGTCCGGCTGATGGCGAACATCAGCCCATATTGCAGCGCCGTCGGCACCAGAGAGATGCGCAGCGCCGGCCCGATATTGCCCAGCACCTGCCGCAGCGAGTGCATATAGATCTTTCCCGCCAGCATCGCTCCGCCCATTCGCTTCTTGCCGCGCAAGTCAAGCCAAGGCCACGCGGACTGTCAACGGTTCCTGCGCCGCTTGCCCTCCTGTGCAAATCGCGCTAATCGCGCGCTGTTTTACCTCATGGAGGCCCGCGATGTCCGCGCCGAAGAAAGTGGTGCTTGCCTATTCCGGCGGGCTCGACACCTCGATCATCCTGAAATGGTTGCAGACCGAATACGGCTGCGAGGTGGTCACCTTCACCGCCGACCTCGGCCAGGGCGAGGAGCTGGAGCCGGCGCGCGCCAAGGCCGAGCTGTTGGGGATCAAGTCCGACAACATCTACATCGAGGATGTGCGCGAGGAATTCGTGCGCGACTTCGTCTTCCCGATGTTTCGCGCCAATGCGCTCTACGAAGGGCTCTACCTGCTCGGCACCTCGATCGCCCGCCCGCTGATCGCCAAGCGGCTGGTCGAGATCGCGCATGAGACCGGTGCCGATGCCGTGGCCCATGGCGCGACCGGCAAGGGCAACGATCAGGTGCGCTTCGAGCTGTCGGCTGCCGCGCTTGACCCGGCGATCCGGGTGATCGCGCCGTGGCGGCTGTGGTCGTTGACGAGCCGCACCAAGCTCATCGAATTCGCCGAGCAGCACCAGATTCCGATCGCCAAGAACAAGCGGGGCGAGGCGCCGTTCTCGGTCGATGCGAACCTGCTGCATACCTCGTCGGAAGGCCGCGTGCTGGAAAACCCGGCCGAAGAGGCGCCGGACTATGTGCTGCAGCGGACCACCCGGCCGGAAGATGCGCCCGATGCGCCGGAAATGGTGGAAATCACCTTCGAGAAGGGCGATGCGGTGGCGGTGAACGGCGTGGCGCTGTCGCCCGCGGCACTGTTGACGAAGCTGAATGAGCTCGGCTCCAAGCACGGAGTCGGCATTCTCGACCTGGTGGAGAACCGCTTCGTCGGCATGAAGTCGCGCGGTCTCTACGAGACCCCTGGCGGCACCATCCTGATGGAGGCGCATCGGGGGATCGAGCAGATCACGCTCGACAGCGGCGCCGGGCACCTGAAGGATTCGATCATGCCGCGCTATGCCGAGCTGATCTACAACGGCTTCTGGTTCAGCCCCGAACGCGAGATGCTGCAGGCGCTGATCGACAAGAGCCAGGAACATGTCTCGGGCACGGTGCGGGTGAAGCTTTACAAGGGTTCGGCGCGGACGGTGGCGCGCTGGTCGGAGCATTCGCTCTATTCCGAGAAGCACGTGACCTTCGAAGAGGACGCCGGCGCCTACGATCAGAAGGATGCCGAAGGCTTCATCCGGTTGAACGGGCTGCGCCTGAAGCTGATCGCGGCGCGCAACGCGCGGTTCAAGTAAACCACGGACCGCCAAGCATTTTTCGCAGGGCCGACCCTTGTCGGCCCTGTTTGTTTTAGAGCTTGTGGGCCGCCAGCTGCCGGTAGGCCGGCAGGGCCTGATCCACCAGCCGTGCGTAGTCCGGCGGCAGGTCGGGCAGCGCTCCTTCTCCCCCGTCGAAGCCGCTCGAGCGATGCAGCGCGCCGTACCAGACCGGCGCCCAGATACCGTCGTAGGGCTTCGGGCCGGCGGGCCAGGAGAGCATCGCGGGATCGAAGGGAATGCCCAGGGCGTCGCAGAGTTTCGTAAGCGATTCCCGTGGGTTGGCGCGGATGTCGGCGCTGTCGATCACCGGCGGGGGGTGGCCGAGCCAGCCGGCCACCTGGTCGAACAGCTCGGCCTGCTGCAGAAAGCCGATGTCGGCCAGGGTCGGGGCCTCGCGCTGCTTGGCGTAGGAGGCCACGACCCGCGCCGGATGGCGGATCAGGAAGACGTTCCGGCAGGCGCGCAGGAAGTCGCGCGGGAAGCCCGGCACCATGTGGAGCGTCATGTGCTTTTGGTAAAACAGGCTCTTTCCTTGCGGAATCGGGCCCAAACAGGCCGCCGCCACGGCGGTCGGATCGGTCTCGCCGGCGGCGATCACCTCGGCCGCCATCGGGTGGTCAATGCCGGTCGCGGCGAGGTAGGCGGCGTAGAACGGTTCGTCCCAGACGGCGCAATCGGCGCGCTGGGCGAAGGCGTACATCAGCGCGGTCGAGAGGTTTCGGGGCCCCGACCACATGGCAATCCTGATCGCCTCATCCGCCATTTTCGACCTACCGATTTCGCACCGATTTCACACCGACATTGCACCGACGTTGCACCGACGTTCAGGCCTGGACCAGCGCCTTGTAGAGTTCGCGCAGCCGCGCCGTGACCGGGCCCAGCTCGCCGTTGCCGATCACCCGCCCGTCGATCGTGCCGACCGGGCTCTGGGCGCCGAAGGTGCCGGTGAGGAAGGCCTCGTCGGCGCCATAGGTATCGACCAGGGAGAAGTTCCGTTCGTAGACCGGGATGCCATTCGTACGGCAGAGCTGAATCACCTTGGCCCGGGTGATCCCGTTCAGGCAGTAGTCGCCGGTCGAGGTCCAGACCTCGCCCTTGCGGACGATGAAGAAGTTGCAGGAATTCGTCGTCGAGACGAAGCCGTGGATGTCGAGCATCAGCGCCTCGTCGGCGCCGGCCTTTTCGGCGGCGATGCAGGCCAGGATGCAGTTCAGCTTGGAATGCGAGTTGAGCTTGGGATCCTGGGTCATCGGCAGGCCGCGCAGATGCGGCACGGTGGCGAGCCGGATCGGGCGCGGCAGGGTCGGC
>JAKAJW010000072.1 GCA_021813645.1 Pseudomonadota bacterium
GGAAGACCTCGGAGCCCATCCGGATCGCTTCGCGCACTGAGTCGGCGCCGACCGGCATGATCATGAATTCCTGGATGTCGATCGGGTTGTCGGCGTGCTGGCCGCCGTTGATGATGTTCATCATCGGCACCGGCAGGACGCGGGCGTTGGTGCCGCCGACATAGCGGTAGAGCGGCTGGGTGGTGAAATCCGCCGCCGCCTTGGCCACGGCGAGGCTGACGCCCAGGATCGCATTGGCGCCGAGCCGGCCCTTGTTCGGGGTGCCGTCGAGCTCGATCATGGTTGCGTCGATCGCCACTTGCTCGGTGGCGTCGAAGCCCACCAAGGTCTCGGCCAACTCGCCGTTCACCGCGGCGACGGCCTCGAGCACGCCTTTGCCCATATAGCGCGTCTTGTCGCCGTCGCGCTTCTCGACCGCTTCATGCGCCCCGGTCGAGGCGCCCGAGGGGACGGCGGCGCGGCCCATCGTGCCGTCTTCGAGGATCACGTCGACTTCGACGGTGGGATTGCCGCGGCTGTCGAGGATTTCGCGGGCGTGAATGTCTATGATCGTGCTCATCTCGAGTCCTTCTCGCTGCAGAGCGTCGGAATGCGCCTGCGGTTTACGGCAGGACGGCTGCGGCTGCCAGAGCCTTTCCGGCATGGGGGCGGAAACGGGGCGACATTTCGGCCGAAGACAAATTTAAATATTGCAATAGCAATATGTTACTTGGCGATCCTCAGGTCTGCCCAGATCGGCAGATGGTCCGAGGCGCGTGCCGCTTCGCCCTGGTCCATCAGGCCCTGAGCGGCGACCGTCAGCTCGGGCGAATGGGCGATCCGATCGAGCGCGGCAAGCCGAAGCCGGGCGTGGAAACTCGGCCCCGGCGCCAGCACGGTGAAGCCGGGGGCGAGCGGCGGAAAGATCGCGTCGGGCGCCCATTCGTTGAAATCGCCCAGGATCAGCGTGGGCAGCGGCGGCTGCCGGGCAAGCCATTCGGAGAGCCGGCCGAGCTGGCGCAGCCGGTCGGCGCCGCGCAGGCCGAGATGGACGCCGACCACGCGGAAGGCGGCATCGCCCCGGCGCAGATCTGCGGCGACCGCGCCGCGCGGCTCGAACGACGGCAGGTCGAGCTTGTGATGGGCAAGCAGTTCGATGTCGGGCCGCACCAGAATGGCGTTGCCGTGCCAGCCCAGGCTGACGGCGCTGCCGCCAAGCGGCAGCGGCCGGTAGTCGGAGGCGGCGGCGATCAGCGCGGGCGGCAGCGCGGCCGGGCGCGGGGCGAGGCGGCGGTCGCTTTCCTGCAGGGCGACGATGTCGGCGCCGGTGGCGGCGATCACGCGCAGCGTCCGGTCGGGGTCGCGGCGGCGGTCGGTGCCGAGACATTTGCGGATGTTCCAGGAGGCGACGCGGAACGCCTCCGGCGCGGGCGCGGGCAGGGCCGGTGTCATGTGCCGCAGAAGGTGCGCCGGACCGCTTCATCGGCCGCCGGTCCGGCGGCGAGCGCGGCATCTTCCGGGGCCGGATCGAAGGGGCGGGCGAGGGCGGCGTTCAGCCGGTGAAAGGGCGCGAAATCGCCGGCGACCGCAGCGGCGATGGCCTGTTCGATCCGGTGGTTGCGGGGGATCACGCCGGGGTTCGCCCGCGCGGCGGCGGCCGCCGCCTCGGCCGGGCTGCGCCCCTCGCGGGCGAGCCGTGCGGTCCAGTCGGTCTGCCAACTGTCCCAGGCCTCCGGCTCGGCGAATTCGGCGCGGGCGGTGCCGTCGGCCAGGCCGCGGAAGGTGCGGGTGAAATCGGCGCCAAGCGCGGCCATCCGGTCGAGCAGCGCCTGGATCAGGGCCGCGTCCGCCGCTTCGGCCCGGGCCAGGCCTAGCTTGGCTCTGAATGTAGAAAGCCAAGCATATTCATATAGTTGATCGAACTTGTTCACGCTTTCGGTGGCGGCTTCGATGGCGGTATTGCGGTCGGGCGCGATCAGCGGCAACAGGCAGGAGGCGAACTGCGCCATGTTCCAGACGGCGATCTGCGGTTGATTGGCATAGGCATAGCGGCCGTATTGATCGATCGAGGAAAAAACCTTGGCCGGATGGTAGGCGTCGAGAAAGGCGCAGGGGCCGTAATCGATCGTCACGCCGCCGACATGGGCGTTGTCGGTGTTCATCACGCCATGAATGAAGCCGAGCCCCATCCATTGTGCGATCAGCCGGGCCTGGCCGGCCACGGCAGCGTTGAGAAGATCAAGCGCGCCCGCGGCCTGCGGATAGTGCCGGGCGATCACATGCTGCGCCAACAGGCTTAACGCCTCGTTATCGCCGCGGGCCGCGAAGAACTGGAAGGTGCCGACGCGGATATGGGAGGAGGCGACGCGGGCCAGCACGGCGCCGGGTAGCGCGGTTTCGCGCAGCACCTCCTCGCCGCTGGCGACGGCGGCGAGCGCGCGGGTGGTGGGCACGCCGAGCGCGGCCATCGCCTCGGAAACGATATATTCGCGCAGCACCGGCCCCAGCCAAGCGCGCCCGTCGCCGCGCCGGGAGAACGGCGTAGGCCCCGCACCCTTGAGCTGGATATCGTAGCGAGTTCCGTCGCTTGCGACGACTTCCCCAAGCAGGATCGCCCGCCCGTCGCCAAGCTGCGGCACCCAGCCGCCGAACTGGTGGCCGGCATAGGCCTGGGCGATCGGCTCCGCCCCGTCGGGCAGCGCATTGCCGGCGAGAACCGCGACCCCCTCGGGCCCGGCCAGGGCCGCCGGATCCAGGCCGAGGCTTTCGGCCAGCGGCGCGTTCAATGCCAGCAGCGCCGGCCGGGCGACCGGAGTCGGCGCTTGGCGCGCGAAGAACCGGTCGGGAAGCCGGGCGTAGCTGTTGTCGAAGCGAATATGCAGGGTCATGATGCTCTCCGCCTTCTAGATAGGGCGGCGCCGGCGGCGGGAAAACGTTTTTCTGCGGCCGCGTGGCTCAGAGCCGGCCGATCCGCTCGGTCAGCAAGGCGAAGTAGCCATCGGCGTCGAGATCGCCCATGAACTGCGCGTTCGGCGCGCGGCGGGACACGCCCCACCAGTCGGCGACCGTCATGCCGAGGGTGAAGGAGCCCTGGGTTTCGACGACGACGTTGATCCGGCGGCCGGAAAACAGCTCGGGGCGCAGCAGATAGGCGATCACGCAGGGATCGTGCAGCGGCGCGCCCAGGCTGCCGTATTTCGCCATGTCGAAGCGCTCGAAGAAATCGGTCCATTCGGCGACCATGCGGCCAGGCTCGGTGCCCAGGCGCCGGAACGCCTCGATGCGCGGCCGGGTGGTCAGCGCCTTATGCGTGACGTCGAGCGGCATCACCGTCAAGGGCACGCCAGATTTAAACACGATATCAGCGGCTTCCGGGTCGACGTAGATGTTGAATTCGGCCGCCGGCGTGATGTTGCCCACCTCGAAATAGGCGCCGCCCATCAGCACGATCTCCTGGATCCTGGGGGCGATCTCGGGGGCGCGGGTCAGTGCGGTGGCGATATTGGTCAGCGGCCCGAGCGGGCAGAGCGTGACGCTGCCGGCGGGCTGGCGGCGCAGCGTCTCGACGATGAAATCGACCGCATGGGGGCCCTGCAGCGGCATGGTCGGGTCGGCCAGGGCCGGACCGTCGAGGCCGGTCTTGCCATGCACATGCTCGGCGGTGACGAGCTTGCGGGCGAGCGGTGCCTCGCAGCCTGCGAAAACCAGCGTGTCGGGTTTTCCAGCCAGTTCGCAGACGATTCTTGCGTTCTTTTGGGTCAGCGGCAGGGGCACGTTACCGGCCACCGCGGTGATCCCCAGCACCTCCAGCTCGGCCGGGCTGGCCAGCGCCAAGAGGATCGCCACGGCGTCGTCCTGGCCGGGGTCGGTGTCGATGATGATCTTGCGCGGGCGCATGCGAACCTCCGGAGTGCGCCGGCAGCAAAGCCGAAGGCGCCGGGCTTGTCGAGGGGGTTAACGAAAGCTTGCCGCGGCGTGCCGATGGGCCGAAGGCTCGCCGGGTTTTGCGGGGCAAAGTGCTGAAAAGACGGGAAAATCGAAATACCGATTTTGCACCGATAATACACCGATTTCACACCGACGTTGGGCCGACGCCGGACCGGCCGCTCAGCCGGCCTTTTCCGCCGCCTTGGCGGCGTTCCAGAGCGCGTCCATCTCGGCGAGGTCGCTGTCCTCGGGGCGGCGGCCAGTCGCGGCCAGCGCCGCCTCGATGGCGCGGAAGCGGCGGGTGAACTTGGCATTGGCGGCGCGCAGCGCCGCCTCGGGGTCGATCTTCAGATGGCGCGCCAGATTGGCCATCACGAACAAGAGGTCACCCATCTCCTCGAACTGCTCGGCCGCGGTCAGCGTCGCGCGTGCCTCGACCAACTCGCGCGCCTCCTCGACGATCTTGTCGAGCACCTCGGTGGTGGAGGGCCAGTCGAACCCGACGCGCGCCGCGCGGTTCTGCAGCTTGAGCGCGCGCAACAGCGCCGGCAGCCCGACTGCCACGCCGTCGAGCACGCCATGCTCGGCCTTGGCGGCGCGCTCGGCCGCCTTCAGCTTCTCCCAGTCAAGCGTCTGCTGCGCCGCCGACTTGTCGCGGCTCTCGTCGCCGAAGACATGCGGGTGGCGCGCCACCATCTTGTCGGCGATCGATTTCACCACGTCGTCGAAGCCGAACAGCCCGGCCTCGGCGGCCATCTGGGCGTGAAACACCGACTGGAACAAGAGGTCGCCCAACTCTCCCTTCAGCTCGCTCCAGGCTCCGCGCTCGATCGCGTCGGCGACCTCGTAGGCCTCCTCGATCGTGTAGGGCGCGATAGTGGCGAAGTCCTGCTCGATATCCCAGGGGCAGCCGGTCTCGGGATCGCGCAACCGGCGCATGATCTCGACCAGCCGGGCCATGCCGCCCTGGGGGTCCTGCACCAGCGCATCGCTTTCGGCGCGGGTCCTGACGGGGATTTTCGCAGGTTCGGGCATTGCGGGCTCCGGTGTTTTCGGCTTCCTTCGGGGCTTAGCCGGGAAAGCGCGAGGGAGTCCACCATGCCCGTTCTGAACAGCATCGCCGAGAGCGCCGAGGAAATGGCGACTTGGCGGCGCCATCTGCACCGCAACCCCGAGATCGGGCTGGACTGCCACCAGACGGCCGCCTTCGTGGCCGAGAAGCTGCGCGCCTTCGGGGTGGACGAGGTGCATGAAGGCATCGGCTTTTCCGGCGTCGTGGGGGTGATCCGCGGCCGCGCCGAGGGGCCGGCGATCGGGCTCAGGGCCGATATGGACGCGCTGCCGATGACCGAGGCGACGGGGGCGGACCATGCCTCGGCCGTGCCGGGACGGATGCATGCCTGCGGCCATGACGGCCACACCACGATGCTGCTCGGCGCGGCGAAATACCTGGCGGCGACGCGGAACTTCGCCGGAACGGTGGTCTTGCTGTTCCAGCCGGCGGAAGAGACCGGCGAGGGCGCCCATGCGATGGTGGACGAGGGGGTGATGGAGCGGTTCGGGGTGGCGCAGGTCTATGCGCTGCACACCTCGCCGATGCACGATCTGGGCGTCTTCGCCACCCGGCCGGGGCCCTATATGGCGGCGGTCGGCGATTTCGACATCCGCATCCAGGGCCGCGGCGGGCATGGCGCCTATCCGCAGCGCAGCCGCGACCCGGTGGCGGCGGCGCTGGTGATGGGCAACGCGCTGCAGACTATCCTGTCGCGCAATGCCTCGGCCAATGACGAGGTGGTGCTGTCGATCACCGAGATCCACGCCGGCTCGGCCTTCAAC
Organism: Pseudomonadota bacterium; assembly: GCA_021813645.1. Classification (GTDB taxonomy): domain Bacteria; phylum Pseudomonadota; class Alphaproteobacteria; order Rhodobacterales; family Rhodobacteraceae; genus Solirhodobacter. Next base: position 5,743 of record JAKAJW010000072.1, read on the forward strand.
GTGATCCCGGCCGAGGCGCGGATGGGCGGCACGATCCGCTGCTTCTCGGTCGAGGCACGCGACATGGTGCGCCAGCGGATGCGCGAGATCTGCGAAGGCGTCGCGGCGGCGATGGGGGTGGAGGTTTCGATCGCCTCCTCGATCGACCTCGACCCGACGGTGAACCATCCGGCCGAGACCGAATTCGCCGCGGCGGTGGCGCGCGAGGTCTCGGGCGAGGCGGGGCTGGTGATCGAGCCGCATCCGCATATGGGCGGCGAGGACTTCGGCGCCATGCTGGCGGCCCGCCCGGGGGCCTTCCTGTTCCTCGGCCAGGGGCGCGGGCCGATGGTGCATGAGACCAACTTCGACTTCAACGACGCCGCGGCGCCCTATGGGGCGAGTTTCTTCGCCCGGCTGGTCGAGCGGGCGCTGCCTGCGGGCTGAGCGGCGGGACGCGGGCCGGGGCGGCGGGCGGGGGCGGGGGCGGGGCGCCCGTCCCTGCCGGTCATGTCTTGCCGCCGGGCGCGGAAGCTGGCAGTGACAGGTATCCAGCCAAAGCCCAAGGAGCCGTCATGCCCGTCATCAACCGCATCGCCGATTATGCCGAGGAGATGAAGGCCTGGCGGCAGCATCTGCACCAGCATCCCGAACTGACCTTCGAACTGCATGAGACGGCGAAGTTCGTGGCCGAGCGGCTGCGCGAGTTCGGCGTGGACGAGATCCACGAGGGCATCGCCAAGACCGGCATCGTCGCCATCATCAACGGCCAGGGCGCGGGGCCGACGATCGGGCTTCGGGCCGACATGGACGCGCTGCCGATCACCGAGACCACCGGGGCGGCGCATGCCTCGGCCAATCCGGGGGTGATGCATGCCTGCGGCCATGACGGCCACACCACGATGCTCTTGGGCGCGGCGAAATACCTGACCGAGACGCGTCGCTTCGCCGGCCGCGTGGCGCTGATCTTCCAGCCGGCCGAGGAAGATGGCGGCGGCGGCGAGGTGATGGTGCGGGAAGGCATCATGGACCGCTTCGGCATCGCCCAGGTCTACGGCATCCACAACGTGCCGAACCTGCCCTTCGGCAGCTTCAACACCATGCCGGGGCCGCTGATGGCGGCGGTCGACACCGCCTGGGTCTATCTCACCGGCAAGGGCGGCCACGGCGCGACGCCGCATGAGACGATCGACCCGCTGATCGCCGGCGTCGGCATGGTGCAGGCGCTGCAGACCATCGTGACGCGCAACGCCCATGCGCTGGATGAGATCGTCATCTCGGTCACGCAGTTCCACGCCGGCTCGGCTTCGAACATCATCCCGGAAGAGGCCTGGTTCTGCGCCACCATCCGCACCTTCAAGCCGGAACTGCGCGAGCTGGTGAAGAAGCGCTTCCACGAGATCGTCGAGGGCCATGCCGCCGCCTATGGGGTGCAGGCGCGGATCGATTACGAATGGGGCTATCCGGCGACGGTGAATGACCCGGGCAAGACCGAATTCGCCGTCGAGGTGGCGCGCGAGGTCGCCGGCGAGGCCAATGTCAACGACGCGGCCGGCCGCGAGATGGGGGCGGAGGATTTCTCCTACATGCTCGAGGCGCGGCCGGGGGCCTATCTGTTCCTTGGCACCGGCCCGGGCGCCGGGCTGCATCACCCGGCCTTCGACTTCAACGACGAGGCGGCACCGGTCGGCGCCTCCTTCCTGGCCCGGCTGGTGGAACGGGCGCAGCCGCTCGGCGGCCCCGGGCGCGGCGGCGGGCGCCGGCTTGGGCGGC
>JAKAJW010000420.1 GCA_021813645.1 Pseudomonadota bacterium
GCCGAACGCGAGGCGAGCGAGGCACCAATGGCGAAGAGCGCGCCGGGGGTTGCGGCCCCCCCAAGCAGCCCCATGAAATCGTTGATCGGCTGCGGCACCGGCGCATTGGTCGCCGACCAGATCAGCCCCAGCGCCATCGAAACGATCATCGGGTTCTGCAGCAGCCCTTTGCCGAGCTGGCCCAGGATGCTCCAGCGCAGTCGCCCCTCGCGCGCGGTGGTGATGATCAGGGTGATCAGCGAGGAGAACACGATCATGTCGACCGTCAGCACCATCATCTGCGGCCCGGCCGCCTTCGCCCCGAAGATCGCGATCATCAGCGGCAGGCCGAGAAAGCCGGTATTGCCGCAGGTGGCGGTGTTGGCCTCGACCGCGGCCTCGGCCAGGGTGATGCGGCGCAGCAAGGCGACCGCGAAGGCCAGGAGATAGACGACTGTGCAGCCGAACAGATAGGCCAGCACGAAGGGGGTGGAATAGATCTGGGTCAGCGACAGGTTCGAGGCGAATTTGAACAGCATGGCCGAGAGCGCGAAGTAGAAGACGAACTTGGTGATCGCCGCCGTTCCTTCTTCGCTGATGAAACGGCCGCGGCCCGACAGGTAGCCGACGCCGATCACCGCGAAGAACGGCAGCACACGGGTCAGAACCTCGATCATCCGATCTCTCCTGCCGTCATTCGGTCGAGCGCCGCGGCGACGGCCGCGCTGCCGTCGTGCCAGCATGCCCGATGCCCCCCAGCGGGAATATTTTCGGCCCCGGCAAAGGGCAAGGGGTGATCACTCGGTGGCACGCAACACGGTCATGATCTGATCGATTGGCTTCTTGCGTTTGGCCGCGGCCGGCACCGTTGCCGCCGCTGCGGGATAGCCCACCGGCAGGATCATCACCGGTTTTTCTGCGGTCGGGCGGCCGCAGAGTTCCGGCAGGAACTTCATCGGGTTCGGGGTGTGGGTCAGGCAGACCAGGCCGGCGTGATGGATGGCGGCGATCAGGAAGCCGGTGGCGATGCCGACGCTTTCGGGCACGTAGTAGTGCTTGAAGCGCGTTCCGTCCGGCCGGGTTCCCCACCTTTGCGCAAAGACCACGATCAGCCACGGTGCTCGCGTCAGATGCGGCTTTTCCGCCCCGGTGCCGATCGGCTCCAGTGCGGCGAGCCACTCGTCCCCCCCGCCGCCGGCGTAGAAGGCGCGCTCTTCCTCTTCGGCGGCGGCGCGGATCCGCGCCTTGATCGCCGGATCGGAGATCGCCACGAAATGCCAGGGCTGCTGATTGGCGCCCGAGGGCGCCGAACCGGCGGCAGCAATGCAGGCGGCAATCACCGACTCATCGACCGGCGTCGGGGCGAAGTCGCGCACCGAGTGCCGGCGGCGCATGAAATCCCGAAACCACTCGGCGGCGGCAAGCGCGGCCGCGGGGCCCATTTGGACCCTGTCGGGCAGCGGCAGCGGCCGGTAGCCGTGATCGTCCTGGCTCTGCATCGCCCCCCGCGTCGGGGTCATCCAGCTCCGATCAGCGCCCCCGCCGCGAACACCAGAGCACCGCCGAGCACCACTTGCAAGGCAGCGCGCAGGAACGGCGTCTCCATGTACTTCTTCTGAATCCAGGCGATCGCCCACAGTTCGAAGAAGACGACGATCACCGCGATCGTCGTCGCCGTCCAGAATTGCGGGATCAGATAGGGCAGCGCATGGCCCAGGCCGCCGACCGCCGTCATGATGCCCGACGCAAGGCCGCGCTTGACCGGCGAGCCGCGGCCGGACAGCACGCCGTCATCGTGCGCCGCCTCGGTGAAGCCCATCGAGATGCCGGCGCCGACCGCCGCGGCAAGGCCGACAGTCAGGGTCGTCATCGAGTTGTGGGTGGCAAACGCGGTGGCGAAGATCGGGGCCAGCGTCGAAACCGAGCCGTCCATCAGCCCGGCGAGGCCGGGCTGCACCCAGGTCAGGATGAACTGCCGGCGGGCGGCGCGATCCTCCTCCTCCCGCGTTTCACCGTCGAGATGCTCGCCGGCAAGCTCTCCGGCCTTGTGTTCGTGCCCGGCCTCGGCCGCCGCCAGATCGCCCAAGAGCTTGCGCGTGTCGGCATCCTTGGTCTGCTGGGCCGCCCGTTTGTAGAAGGCGCCGGCCTGCCGCTCCATCGCCGCCGCTTCGACGCGGATCGTGTCGAGCGGCAAGTTCTTCACCAGCCAGATCGGCCGGCGCGCGTAGAAGCCCGCGACATGCTCGCGCCGGATCAGCGGAATGGTGTCGCCGAAGCGCTTCTGGTGCAGCGCGATCAGTTGTGAGCGGTGCCCGTCCTCTTCCAGCGCCATGCCGTCGAAGACGGCGGCGGAGGCGGGAAACTCGGTCCGCAGATGTTGGGCATAGCTACGGTAGATCCTGGCATCGTCCTCTTCGGAGGATATCGCGAGGGCGAGGATTTCCTGTTCGCTCAGGTCCGAAAAGCGGCGGCGGCTCGAGACACCGGGGATCATGCGAGGGCTCCTGGATTAGAATGCTTCTAAACTATCAGCCGAGCCGGAAGTTGCAAGGCCGTGAGCCGCCGCAGCCAAGCTTGTTTCACTGAACCGGTCTGTTTATATCCAATTGGGGGAAGGGAATTTCGCGATGCCGATTGCGGTGGCTGGGTTCAAGCGAGGCCGGAAGTATGACCAGGTGCTGGAAGGCGCCCGGACAGTCTTTCTTCGGGACGGCTTCGAAGGCGCCAGCGTCGACGACATCGCCCATGAGGCGGGCGTTTCCAAGGCCACGCTCTACAGCTATTTCCCCGACAAGCGGCTGCTGTTTCTCGAGGTGGCGCGCCAGGAGTGCCAGCGTCAGGCGGATTCCGCCGTGGAACTCAAGGACCTGGAAGCCCCGCCGCGCGAGGTGCTGACGGCCGCGGCCCGGCGGATCGTGGCCTTGGCCACTTCCGATTTCGGACAGAAGATCTTCCGGGTCTGCGTCGCCGAAAGCGACCGGTTTCCGGAGCTTGGCCGGGCGTTCTATGAATCCGGGCCGCTACTGGTGCGCCGCCGGCTCGCCGACTATCTGCGCGTGGCCGGTGCCCGGGGCGAATTGGTGGTCGAGGATGTCGAACTGGCCGCCGACCAGTTCGCCGAGCTCTGCAAGGCCGGCATCCACGCCAAGCTGATTTTCGGCGCCGCCGTTTGCGGCAAGCAGGATTTGGAGCGCACCGTGCGAGGCGCGGTCGACATGTTCCTGGCCCGTTACGGCACCAAGGCCTAGGCCCTGTCGCGCACCTGCAGGTGGTTGCCGGGGCCCTGGCGAACCTCGAAACGGCCGGTCTTGCGCAACAGGTCGGACAGCTTGGCGCTGCCGTAGGTGCGGGCGTCGAACTCCGGATGGGCCTGCGTGATGAACTGGCCGATCTGGCCGAGGGAATACCAGTCCTCGTCGGTGCCGATCGCCTTCATCGCGGCGAGCACCAGCGGAATGGCCTTGCTCGGCGGCTCCTTCTTCGCGACCGCTTCGCCCTTGGAACCGCCCGCCTCCGCCGCGTCGTCGCCGCCGGCGGTCGGGGCAAGCAGGTTTTCGACGAAGATGAACCGCTTGCAGGTCCTGCGGAACGCCTCTGGCGTCTTCTGCTGGCCGATGCCGTAGACGTCGAGCCCCTGCTCGCGGATCCGGCTCGCCAACCGGGTGAAGTCACTATCGGACGAGACCAAGACGAAGCCGTCGAACCGGCCGGAATGCAGCAGGTCCATCGCGTCGATCACCAGCGCGATGTCGGAGGCGTTCTTGCCCACCGTGTTCATCGGCGAGTGGTGCGGGACGAGACCGAGCGTCGCCAGCCGATCGGACCAGCCCTTCAGGCCAGGCCGCGAGAAATCCCCATAGATCCGCCTTACTGAGGCCTCGCCCAGGCTCGCTATCTCTTCGAAGATCGCCTCCGCCCATTGCGGCGAGGTATTGTCGGCGTCGATCAGGACGGCGAGGAGCGGGATGCCAGCACGGGCCATGGGTTCACCTTTCGTCAGGATCGCTCCGGTCTAGCATCGCCGGGTGGCGGAGGACAGGGCAAGCCCCCGAGCCAGGAGCGGGCGCCCGATGGCGCGGCCCGCCTCGGCCGGTCTTTTCCGGAACAAGGCGAGCCGACCGCGGATTGGCGACGCTTCGGCCTCGCACGTGGCTTGGGGGGCGTGGTGCCGATATGTTTCGGCCGACCCAGCCTCCTTCAGCCGCCCTCGGTCTCGATCCGGACCGGGGCGCCGCAATGTTTGCAGTGGATCGCATCCGGCTCGTGAAGCAAGAGCCCGCATTGCTTGCAGGGCGCCCGCACCTTGGGCGGCCGGAACAGCACTTGGGCGAGGCGCAGAAACAGGGTGACGCCGAAGATCATCACGATCACCGAGATCAGCCGGCCGGTGGTGCCCGTCAGGGTGATGTCACCGAAGCCGGTCGTGGTCAGCGCGGTGACGGTGAAATAGAGCGCATCGGCGTAGTTGTTGATCTGCGGATTGCCCTCGTGCTGGGTGGCATAGACGATCCCGGTCATGATGAAGATGAACACGACCAGATTGATCGCCGCCAGCATCACATCCTCATGCCGGCGGAAGACCGGGAAATCGGCGCGCAGCCGGGCGAGCAGCTGATAGGTTCGCAACAGCCGAACCGTGCGCAGCACGCGCAGAAAGCCGATCCCCTCACCGGCAAGCGGCAGCAGGAATGAGACGATCGCCGCGAGATCCGCCCAGGTCGCGGGCAGGATGAAGAAGCGCAATCGGCGCTTGGCCAGGACGGCGCGCGCGACGAAATCCAGAAGGATCACCAGGCCGAAGAGCGAGTCGAGCAGCTCGACCGCCAGGCCATGCCGGCTGAACGAGGTGGCGATGACGAAAAGCACCGTCACGATGTCGAAGATCAGCAGCGCGTAGCGGAAACGGTGCGCCTTCCGGCTGCGGCCCTCGTAGAGGCTGCGCAGCCGGTCGATCAGGGCGGTCGGCTGGCGGCTTCGGGTCGTCGTCATGCCCTCACCTTCGCCCAGAGGCGCGCCCATTACCAGATGGATCGAAGCGCGCGCCCCGGTCGTTGTGTCGCGCCCGGCAAAGGCGGGTGCGACGCTGGGCCGGTCCGCGGCCCGCCTAGTACACCACGACCGAGCGGATCGACTCGCCCGCATGCATCAGGTCGAAGCCCTTGTTGATGTCCTCGAGCCGCAACAGGTGGGTGATCATCGGGTCGATCTCGATCTTCCCTTCCATGTACCAGTCGACGATCTTCGGCACGTCGGTGCGGCCGCGGGCGCCACCGAAGGCGGTGCCCTTCCAGACCCGACCGGTGACCAGCTGGAATGGCCGCGTCTGGATTTCCGCCCCCGAGGGCGCAACGCCGATCACGATCGACTGGCCCCAGCCGCGGTGGGTGCATTCCAGCGCCTGCCGCATGACCGTGACGTTGCCGGTGCAGTCGAAGGAGTAGTCGGCACCGCCGATCTGGTCGAAGGGGGTCTTCGTGAGGTTCACGAGATAGGGGACGAGATCGCCGCCCACCTCCTTCGGGTTCACGAAATGGGTCATCCCGAAGCGCTCGCCCCAGGCTTTCTTGTCATTGTTGATGTCGACCCCGATGATCATGTCGGCGCCGGCGAGGCGGAGGCCCTGGATCACGTTGAGCCCGATCCCGCCAAGCCCGAAGACCACGGCCTTGGCACCGATTTCCACCTTCGCGGTGTTGATGACGGCACCGACCCCGGTGGTGACGCCGCAGCCGACGTAGCAGACCTTTTCGAAGGGCGCGTCTTCGCGGATCTTGGCCACCGCGATCTCGGGCAGCACGGTGTAATTCGAGAAGGTCGAGCAGCCCATGTAATGCAGGATCGGATCGCCATCGAGCGTGGTGAAGCGCGAGGTGCCATCCGGCATCAGCCCCTGGCCCTGGGTCGAGCGGATCGCCGTGCAGAGGTTGGTCTTCTGGCTGAGGCAGGACGGGCATTCGCGGCATTCCGGCGTGTAGAGCGGGATCACGTGGTCGCCCGGCTTCACGCTCTTCACCCCCGCACCGACCTCGACGACGACGCCGGCGCCCTCATGGCCGAGGATCGCCGGAAACATCCCCTCGGGATCGGCACCCGACAGGGTGAATTCGTCGGTGTGGCAGATCCCGGTGGCCTTGATCTCCACCAACACCTCGCCGGGCTTCGGGCCGTCGAGGTTCACCTCCATGATCTCAAGCGGCTTTCCGGCCTGAACGGCGACGGCGGCGCGGGTTCGCATGATGGTATTCTCCCTCTCGATTGCGGCGCCACACTGGGCGAAAGCCCCGGCCGTTGCAACCGCAGGCGCCGGACTATTGCCGATAGGTCTCGTGGCAGGCCTTGCAGGTCTTGGCCAGGCCGCCGAGGCTTGTCTGCAGCCCGTCCTGGGTGTCGGTGTCGATCAGTTCCACCGCCATTCGATTGGCATCGGCCCGCTTGGTGAAATCGTCCCATTGCGTCCAGATCACCGGCAGCGCGTCGCTTGCCGGGTCGGCGTGGTGAACCTTGAAGACCTCGGGCACCTGCTTGGCGGCGGCGAGCACGGCGGCCTTGGCTGCGGCGGCGTCGGCGGCGCTGAAGTCCATCTTGCCGGCGGCCATGTTGGCGAGCAGCTTCAGGTTCAGCGCCATGGCGTCCATCGTTTCCATGCGCTGTTTCACGCCCGGATCCTTCACCCCCTGCTTTGCGAAGGCGACGCCCGCGCCGATGATCAGCGCCAGGGCGGCCACTTCCACGATCCGTCTCACTTCGCTCTCCCAGTTCTTTCGTTGGCCGGACTATAGGCGCCAATGCCGGGGGGTGCAGGCGCCCCGCCGTCGCAGCCAGGGCGGTCTCACGGAAACGTTATTGCGGGTCGCGGACTCGACTCCGCCCCGCGCGGCGGGTAGCCTTGAACGAACAGGGAACATCGAATGTCCACCCGCCGCATCCTCTCGCTCTGGTTTCCCCGTCTGGCTGCCGAGCGGCAGCTGCGCCGACTTGGGGCCGAGCCGTCCGGCCCCTTTGCGGTGGTGGCGGAGACGGGCAATCGGCGGCTTGTCGTCTCGGTCTCGGCCGCGGCTGAAGCCGCCGGGCTCGGCCCCGGCCAAAGCCTGCGCGATGCGCTGGCGATCTGCCCGACGCTGATCACCCGGCCCGCCGATCCGACGGCCGAGGCCGCCTTTCTCGCCGGGCTTCGACGCTGGGCGGGCCGGTTCTCGCCCTGGGTGGCCGAAGCGCCGCCGGACGGGCTCACGCTCGACCTGACCGGCTGCGCCCATCTCTTCGGCGGCGAGGCGGCGCTGGTGGCCGAGGCCGCCGGCGACTGCGCGCGCTTCGGGCTCAGCCTGGAGATCGGGCTGGCCGATACGCCCGGCGCCGCCTGGGCGCTGGCCCGCCATGCCGGGCGGGCGCCGGGGGCGGAGCGCAGCGGCGACACGATCGACCAGGAAGCCCGCGCCACCCGCGCCCGTGCCGGCAAGCGGCACTGG
>JAKAJW010000193.1 GCA_021813645.1 Pseudomonadota bacterium
GATCGACCAGAAACGGCTCGCCGAGCTCTCCGGCGTCTCGGTGCCGACGATCCAGCGGATGGAGGCTTCTGGCGGCACGGTGCGCGGCGTGGTCGACAGTCTGGTGCGGGTCGTCGAGGCGCTCGACCGCGCCGGGGTGGAGCTGATCGGCGAGGGCGCGCCCAGCCCCGCGGGCGGTCGCGGGGTTCGGCTGAAATCCCCGGCCGATCCCACCGGCGGGGGGGCAAGTGCTTGAAGCGGCAACCCTTCTGGCCGGGGCGCTGATCGCCCTCGGCCCCATCGCCCTACTCTTTGGCGGCCGGGCGCAGACCGCGCTCTACGCCCTCACCGCGCTGCTCGCCGCCGGTCTCGCCGGCCTCGCCCTCGCCGCACTCGCGACCGCAGCCACCGCCCGGCTGACCCTGCCGATCGGCCTGCCCTGGCTCGGCGCGCATCTACGGCTCGACCCGCTGTCGGCCTTCTTCGCCCTGCTGCTCGGCCTCGGCGGCTGCGCGGCCAGCCTCTCCGCCATCGGCTATTTCCGCCACAGCCCCGAGCCGCGCCGCACCCTGCCGTTCCTGCCCGCCTTCCTCGGCGCCATGCTTGCCGTGATCCTGGCCGACGACGCCTTCAGCTTCCTGATGTCGTGGGAAATCATGTCGTTGCTGTCCTGGGCGCTGGTGCTCGCCGATCACCGCGCCGAGGCCGCGCGGCGGGCCGGCTTCGTCTATCTCACCATGGCCGCCTTCGGCACGCTGGCCCTGCTGCTGGCCTTCGGCCTGCTGGCCGGGCCGCAGGGCGCCTATACGTTCGACGCCATCCGCGCCACCCCGCGCGGGCCGCTCAGCGTGGCGCTGGTGCTGGCGCTGATGCTGCTCGGCGCCGGCTCCAAGGCCGGGCTCGCGCCGCTGCATGTCTGGCTGCCGATGGCGCATCCGGCGGCGCCCTCGCCGGTCTCGGCGCTGATGAGCGGGGTGATGACCAAGGTCGCGCTCTATGCCTTCCTCCGGGTGGTCTTCGACCTGCTGGGCCCCACCCCCTGGTGGACCGCCGCCGCGCTGATCCCCCTCGGCGCCGGCACCGCGGTGCTCGGCATCCTGCTCGCCACGGTCGAAACCGACATCAAGCGCCTGCTCGCCTGTTCGACGATCGAGAACATCGGCGTCATCTTCGCCGCGCTCGGCCTGGCGCTGGCCTTCCGCGCCGATGCCATGCCGGCGGCGGCGGCGCTGGCGCTCTCGGCCGCGCTGTTCCACGCCTTCAACCACATGGCGATGAAAAGCCTGCTGTTTCTCGGCGCCGGCGCGACGGTGGGCGCCACCGGCACCCGCGCGCTCGACCGGCTCGGCGGGCTGATCCACCGGATGCCGGTCACCGCCGCGCTGATGCTGGTCGGCGCGCTGGCGATCGCCGCGCTGCCGCCGCTGAACGGCTTCGCCTCGGAGTGGCTGGTGTTCCAGGCGGTGCTGCTCAGCCCGGCCCTGCCGCAGGCCAGCCTGCAACTGCTGGTGCCGGCCGCGGGCGGCCTGCTCGCGCTCGCCGCGGCGCTGGCGGCGGCGGCCTTCGTCCGGCTCTACGGCGTGGCCTTCCTCGGCCGGCCGCGCAGCCCCGAGGCCGCCGCCGCGCGCGAGGCCGACCGCCCGACGCTTGTCGCGATGTCCCTGCTCGCCGCGCTCTGCATCGCCGCCGGGCTGCTCCCGGGCCTCTTTCTCGACACGCTCGCCCCAGTCGCGCGGCAGCTCCTGCAGGCGCGGCTGCCCGCCCAGGCGGCCCAGCCCTGGCTGACGCTGACCCCGGTCGCCGCCGCGCGCTCGACCTACAACGGGCTTCTGTTCGCGCTGTTCATCGCGCTCTCGGCCGGGCTCGCCGCCGTCGCGGTCCACCGCCTGGCCTCGCGCGCCCTGCGCCGGGCCCCAGCCTGGGACTGCGGCTTCCCGCAAGACCTGCCGAACAGCCAGTACGGCGCCGGCTCCTTCGCCCAGCCGCTGCGACGGGTGCTCGGCACCACGCTGCTGTCGGCGCGCGAGACCGTCGCGATGCCGCCGCCCGGCGATCTGTCGCCCGCGCGCCATACGGTCCAGGCCAGCGATCCGGCCTGGGCCGCGCTCTACGCCCCGCTCGCCGGCGCGGTGGAGGCGGCGTCGCGCAAGGCCAACCGTTTCCAATTCCTCACCATCCGGCGCTACCTGAGCCTGGTCTTCGCGCTGCTGGTGCTTCTGCTGCTGGGGCTCGCGCTATGGAGCTGACCGTCGCCCTCCCCCGCCGCCCCACAGCCGGGTCGCCGCCATGCAGCTGATCCTGCCGATGCTGGTGCAGGGCGCGCAGATGGCGCTCGTCGTGCTGCTCGCGCCGCTGCTGACCGGCCTGGTGCGCAAGCTGAAGGCGCGGCTGACCCGCCGCCGCGGCGCGCCGGTCACCCAGCCCTGGCGCGACATCCTGAAGCTGCTGCAGAAAGAGGCGGTGGTAGCCGACAGCGCCTCCTGGCTCTATCGCGCCGCCCCCTATCTGATCTTCGCCGCTACCTGGGTCGCCGCCGCCCTGGTGCCCACCTTCGCCACCCATCTGCAGTTTTCCTGGACCGCGGACCTGATCGCCATCGTCGCGCTGCTCGGCTCCGCCCGCTTCTTCCTGGCGCTGGCCGGGATGGATGTGGGCACCGCCTTCGGCGGCCTCGGCGCCAGCCGCGAGATGATGTTCGCCACCCTGGCCGAGCCGGCGATGCTGCTGATCACCTTCGCCCTCGCGCTGATCGCCGGCTCCACCCAGCTCTCGACCATCGCCGCCGTGATGGCGGGCCCTGCGGTCGGCCTGCGGGTCTCGCTCGGCATGGCACTGGTCGCGCTGATCATCGTCGCGCTGGCCGAGAACGGCCGCATCCCGGTCGACAATCCGGCGACCCATCTCGAGCTGACCATGGTGCATGAGGCGATGGTGCTGGAATATTCCGGCCGGCACCTGGCGATGATCGAGCTCGCCGCCAGCCTCAAGCTGCTGCTCTACCTCTCGCTCATTGCCTGCGTCTTCGTGCCCTGGGGGCTCGCCGCGCCGGGCCAGGGGCTGGCCGCCCATCTGGCGGGCCTGCTCGCCTATCTCGGCAAGATCGCCGTCGGCGCCGTCGCGCTCGCGCTGTTCGAGACGGCGATCGCCAAGATGCGGGTGTTCCGGGTGCCCGACTTCCTCGGCATCGCGCTGATGCTCGGGCTGCTCGGGACGCTCCTGCTCTTCGTCTCGGCGAGGCTCTGATGACGCATCTGCCGCTCGACTTCGCCCATCTCCTGGCCGGCAGCCTGGTGCTGCTCAGCTTCCTGATGATCTACCAGGACCGGCTGTCGGCGCTGCTCGACGTCTTCGCCGCCCATGCCGTCGCGCTCTCCGCCTCGGTCGCCTGGCAGGCCCATCTGCAGCAGGCCCCGCATCTCTACCTCACCGCGCTGATCGCGCTGCTGTTCAAGGCGCTGATCATCCCGATGGCGCTCTCGCGCATCGTCCAGCGTCTGCGGATTCACCGCGAGGTCGAAACGGTGGTCGGCACCGCGCCCACCATGCTGGCCGGCATCGGCCTCGCCGCGCTGTCGATCCTCTTGATGATGCGGCTCACCGCCGGCGCCGACCCGCTCGCCCGCGAGGATCTGGCCTTCGCCCTCACCGTGGTGCTGCTCGGCCTCTTGATGATGGTCACCCGCCGCAACGCGGTCTCGCAGGTGGTGGGCTTCATGTCGCTGGAAAACGGCCTGATCCTCGCCGCCGCCGGCGCCAAGGGCATGCCGCTGGTGGTCGAGATCTCGGTCGCCTTCTCGATCCTGATCGCCTTCATCGTGATCGGCGTCTTCCTGTTCCGCATCCGCGAGCGCTTCGACACCGTCGATGTCGGCGCCCTCGACGAGGTGAGGGGAGAGCGCGGATGACCCGAACCAGCGCCCCCGCCCGTACGCGGCTCCCCCGCACCAGCGCCCGTTTTCTGTCCGCAAATATCCCACGGGGGCTCCCGGGGGGTGAACCCCCAGTCCCCGCGGCCGCCCGAGGCGCCACGCCATGACCCCGCTCGCCCTCATCCTCGCCATTCCCGCCGCCGCGGCCGCGCTTGCCGCGCTGCTGCCCGGCTACCGGCTCACCGCCCGCCTCAACGTCGCCGCCGCCGGCGCCGCCTTCCTCGCCGCGCTGGCGCTGCTGACCGGCCCCCGCCCGGCGCCGACCGCGCTGTTCCTGGCCGACGATCTCAACATCGTCTTCATCGTGCTGAACAGCTTCGTCGGCTTCACCGCCGCCGCCTTCTCCGCCGGCTATATCGCGCATGAGATCGAGACCGGCCGGCTGACGCCGGCCACGCTGCGCTTCTACCACGCGATGTATCAGGTGATGATGTTCGGCATGAACCTGGCGCTCGTCACCAACAACATCGGTCTGATGTGGGTGGCGGTGGAACTCGCCACGCTCTCCACCGTGCTCATGGTCGGCCTCTACCGCACCCCCGAGGCGCTGGAGGCGGCCTGGAAATACTTCATCCTCGGCTCGGTCGGCATCGCGCTGGCGCTGTTCGGCACCATCCTGGTCTATATGGCCGCCCAGCCCGCCCTGGGCGAGGGCACGCCGGCGATGGTCTGGACCAACCTGCTGGCCCATGCCGCCGCCTTCGATCCCGGCCTGCTGAACCTCGCCTTCGTCTTCCTGCTCTTGGGTTACGGCACCAAGGTCGGGCTCGCGCCGCTGCATGCCTGGCTGCCCGACGCCCATGCCGAGGGCCCGACGCCGATCTCGGCGGTGCTCTCCGGGCTGCTGCTGAACGTCGCGCTCTATGCCGTCTTGCGCTTCAAGATGCTGATGGCGGCCAATCCGGCGACGCTGCCGGCCGGCCCGCTGATGGCGGCGATGGGGCTGGCCTCGCTGATCTTCGCCGCGCTGATGCTCTACCGCCGGCGCGACATCAAACGGCTCTTCGCCTATAGCTCGATCGAGCATATGGGCATCATCACCTTCGCCTTCGGAATGGGCGGGCCGCTGGCCAATTTCGCCGGCCTGCTGCACATGGTGATGCATTCGCTGACCAAATCGGCGATCTTCTACTCGGTCGGCCAGATCGCCCAGTCGCGCGGCACCCAGGCGATCGCCGCCCTGCGCGGCCTTAGCGTCAGCAATCCGCGGCTTGCCTGGGCCTTCGCGCTCGGCGTGCTCGCCATCGCCGGCCTGCCGCCCTTCGGCACTTTCCTGTCGGAATTCCTGCTCGTCACCTCGACTTTCGCCCGCCAGCCGGCGCTGGCGCTGCTGCTCGCCCTCGGGCTCTTGCTGGCCTTCGGCGCGCTGCTGCTGCGGCTCACCCAGGTGCTGTTCGGCGAACCCGAGACGACGCCGGCCCCGGTCCGCGCCTCCAGCCTGCCGGTCTGGGCGCATATGGCGCTGGTGGCGCTGGCCGGGCTGCACCTGCCCGGCGCATTGGTGGCCTGGTTCCAGGCCGCCGCCCGGCTCTTGGGATAGGCCGCCATGACCCGCTTCGCCCCGCATTCCGCCGCCCAGGTCCGCCAGGCCCCGCTGCCCGGCCAGCCGGTCTCGCCGGCCGAATGGGCCGCAGCCGGCCAGGCGCTGGCGGCGGGCCGGTTGACCCTTCTCGGGCTCTGGGGCGAACCGCAGGCGGTGCGGCTGGCGCTGCTCGACGCAAGCCGGCACCGGATCGGCCTGCTGCGCCTCGAGGCAGGCGAAACCTTCCCCAGCATCGCCCGCCTGCACCCGCCGGCCCAGCGGCTGGAGCGCAAGATCGCCGATCTCTTCGGCCTCGCCGCCACCGACAGCCCGGACCCGCGCCCCTGGCTCGATCACGGGCACTGGCCGCACCGCCACCCGCTCGGCCACCCGCAGCCACCGGCGGCGGCGGCCGCGCCCTATGCCTTCCTGCCCAGCGAAGGCGAAAGCCTGCATCAGGTGCCGGTCGGCCCGGTCCATGCCGGCATCATCGAGCCCGGCCATTTCCGCTTCACCGCCCAGGGCGAAACCGTGGTCCGGCTGGAAGAGCGGCTCGGCTACACCCACAAGGGCATCGAGGGCCTGCTGCTCGGCGCGCCGCTGGCCCGCGGCGCCGCGCTTGCCGGGCGCAGTTCGGGCGACAGCGCCGTGGCCTATCAATGGGCCTTCGCCCAGGCCGCCGAGGCCGCGCTCGGCCTCGCCCCGCCGCCCCGCGCGCTGCATCTGCGCGCCATCGCCGCCGAGATGGAGCGGCTGGCCAACCACCTCGGCGACATCGGCGCGATCTGCAACGACGCCGCCTTCGCGATGATGCTCGCCCAATGTGCGGTGCTGCGCGAAAGCTGCCTGCGCGCCACCGCCACCGCCTTCGGCCACCGCTTCGGCCGCGACCTGATCGCCCCCGGCGGCACCACGCGCGATCTCGCCCCCGAGGGTGCCGCCGCGCTGCGCGCCGCCACCGCCGAGATCGCCGCCCGGCTGCCCCGGCTGATCGCGCTCTACGACGGCACCGCCTCGCTGCAGGACCGCACCGTGGGCACCGGCCGGCTGGCCCCCGAGCTTGCCCACCAGTTCGGCGCCGGCGGCTTCGTCGGCCGCGCCTCCGGCCGCGACTTCGACACCCGCCGCGACCTACCCTACGCCCCCTACGACCGGCTGAGCTTCCGCGTTCCCCTGCGGCAGGACGGCGACGTGAACGCCCGCATCTGGATCCGCTTCGCCGAGGCCGAGCAATCGCTGGCGCTGCTGGCGGAATTGCTCGACACGCTGCCCGAAGGCCCGATCGCCGCGCCGCTGCCGGCGCTCGAGGCGCCGCGCGAAGGCCTCGGTCTCACCGAAGGCTTCCGCGGCGACATCCTGGTTCACCTGACGCTCGCCCCCGACGGCAGCATCGCCCGCGGCCATTTCCGCGACCCGTCCTGGTTCCAGTGGCCGCTGCTCGAAGCCGTCATCGAGGGCAACATCATCGCCGACTTCCCGCTGTGCAACAAATCCTTCAACTGCTCCTATTCCGGCCATGACCTCTGACCGCCAACGCCCCGGCCCGTCCGGGCAACACCCGTCGGGCCCGCACCATGCGTAAGTTCCTGCTGCAGGGCCTGCTCTCCCGCCCGCTCACCGAGCCCGCCCCGCCGCCGGCCGAGGCCGCGCGCGAAGACCTCGGCCGCAGCCTTGCGGAACGGCTCGCCCGGCTGCCCGGCCGCAGCCTCGCCATTCGCCAAGTCGATGCCGGTTCCTGCAACGGCTGCGAGCTGGAAATCCAGGCGCTTGGCAACCCGTACTACGACCTGGAGCGGTTCGGCCTGCGCTTCGTCGCCTCGCCGCGCCATGCCGATGTGCTGCTGGTCACCGGCCCGGTCAGCCGCAACATGGTCGAGGCGCTGCGCCGCACCTATGCCGCCACGCCGGCACCGAAATGGGTGGTGGCGGCGGGCGATTGCGCCTGCGACGGCGGCTGTTTCAAGGGCTCCTACGCGATCGCCGGCGGGGTCGCCGACATCCTTCCGGTCGACCTG
>JAKAJW010000386.1 GCA_021813645.1 Pseudomonadota bacterium
CGCCCCCTGCCCCGCCCCCAGCCCCGCACCCCTGACCGGCCCGACACGGCGGCCCAGCACCCCCTTGCACCGCAGCCCCCCGCCGCCTATGAAGCGGCCGTCGTTTTAGCCTGGCAACGGGGGGGCCGAATGCCGCTTCTCGTGATGAAATTCGGCGGCACCTCGGTGGCCGACCTCGGCCGCATCAAGAATGCCGCCGAGAAGGTGAAGCGCGAGGTCGAGCGCGGCTATGACGTCATCGTCATCGTCTCCGCCATGTCCGGCAAGACCAACGAGCTGGTCGGCTGGGTCGAGCAGACTTCACCGCTCTACGATGCGCGCGAATATGATGCGGTGGTCTCCTCCGGCGAAAACGTCACCGCCGGCCTGATGGCGCTGACGCTGCAGGAAATGGGCGTGCCGGCGCGCAGCTGGCAGGGCTGGCAGGTGCCGATCAACACCACCGCCCAGCATGCCGCGGCCCGGTTCCGCTCCATCCCGCGCGACAACATCGACCGCAAATTCGCCGAGGGCATGAAGGTCGCGGTGGTCGCGGGCTTCCAGGGCGTCGCCGAGGACGGCCGGATCACCACGCTCGGCCGCGGCGGGTCGGACACCACGGCGGTGGCCTTCGCCGCCGCCTTCGATGCCGTGCGTTGCGACATCTACACCGATGTCGATGGCATCTACACCACCGACCCGCGGATCACCGACAAGGCCCGCCGGCTGGAAAAGATCGCCTTCGAGGAGATGCTGGAGCTTGCCAGCCTCGGCGCCAAGGTGCTGCAGACCCGTTCGGTCGAGCTCGCCATGCGCTACAAGGTGAAGCTGCGGGTGCTCTCCAGCTTCGAGGATACCGACGACAACTCCGGCACGCTCGTCTGCGACGAGGAGGATATCATGGAATCGAAAGCCGTCTCTGGCGTCGCCTATTCGCGCGACGAAGCCAAGCTTACCCTCGTCACCGTCGAGGACCGCCCCGGCATCGCCGCGGCGATCTTCGGGCCGCTGGCCGAGGCGGGCGTGAATGTCGACATGATCGTGCAGAACATTTCCGAAAAGGACTATGGCGGCCACCAGGGCGCGGTGACCGACATGACCTTCTCGCTGCCGACGAACCAGGTCGCCCGCGCCCAAAAGGCGCTGGAGGATGCCCGCGCGGCGGGCATGACCAATTACGAGGAACTGGTGGTCGACACCGACGTGGCCAAGGTCTCGGTCGTCGGCATCGGGATGCGCAGCCATGCCGGGGTCGCGGCGAAGATGTTCCAAGCATTGGCTGCCGAAGGAATCAACATTAAGGTGATTACAACGTCAGAGATCAAGATTTCGGTCTTGATCGACCGGAAATATATGGAACTCGCCGTGCAGGCACTCCATGATGCTTTCGGATTGGACAAGACGGCCTGAGCCCACGCGAACACCCGTGGGACGGCCGTCCGGAACGCAAGCCCGGAACGCGAGATGGCCGACGGGACGGACAGTGACAGTCGGCGGCTGCTGCGCCGCCTGAGGGACACCCTTGCGGAGACCGGCAAGGGCCAGGAGCGGCTTGACCGCATCACCCAGCTGATCGCCGATTCGATGGGCTGCGAGGTCTGCTCGATCTACCTGTTCCGCGACGAGCAGACGCTGGAGCTCTGCGCCACCGAGGGTCTGAAGGCGGAATCGGTCCACAAGACCCGGATGAAACTGGGCGAAGGCCTGGTCGGCCGGGTGGCGAAGTCCGGCGCCGCGATCAACACCGCCGATGCCCCCGCCGAGAAGGGCTTCCGCTACATGCCGGAGACCGGGGAAGAGATCTACTCGGCCTTCCTCGGCGTGCCGATCCAGCGGCTCGGCGAAAAGCTCGGCGTGCTGGTGGTCCAGGCCCGCACCCGCCGGCAATATTCCGACGACGAGGTCTATGCCCTCGAAGTGGTCGCCATGGTGCTGGCCGAGATGGCCGAACTTGGCGCCTTCACCGGCGAAGGCGAGGCGCTGGCCGCCCCGCATCAGCACCCGGTGCTGTTCCGCGGCGGCACCGGACAGGAGGGCTCGGCCGAGGGTCATGTCTGGCTGCACGAGCCGCGCGTGGTGGTGACCAACCCGGTCGCCGACGATCCCCATGCCGAATGCGACCGGCTGCGCGCCGCGGTGGCCGAGCTGCGGCTTTCGGTCGATACGCTGCTGTCGGAGGCCGACACCGGCGACGGCGAGCAGCAGCAGGTGCTGGAAGCCTATCGGATGTTCGCCAATTCCCGCGGCTGGCTGGCCCGGATGGAGGAAGACATCCTGCGCGGCCTCTCGGCCGAGGCGGCCGTGGAGAAGGAGCAATCCACCACCCGCGCCCGGCTCGACCAGGTGCCGGACCCCTATCTGCGCGAGCGGCTGCACGATCTCGACGACCTGTCGAACCGGCTGCTGCGCATCCTCACCGGCCAGGGCGCCGAGACCGGCGCGGCGATGCCCGAGGATCCGGTGCTGGTCGCCCGCAACATCGGCCCCGGCGAATTGCTGGAATACGGCCGCAAGCTGAAGGGCGTGGTGCTGGAGGAAGGCTCGGTCGGCTCGCATGCCGCGGTGGTCGCCCGCGCACTGGCCATTCCGCTCGTCATCCACGCCGAGCGGATCACCACCGAAGCGCTGAACGGCGACCATATTCTGGTCGACGGCGACCAGGGCGTGGTCCACCTGCGCCCCGACGACACGGTCGCCGCCGCCTTCCGCGACAAGATCGCCATGCAGGCCAAGGCGATGGAGCGCTACGCCGGGCTTCGGCTGCTGCCGGCCCGCTCGCTCTGCGGTACCACCGTCGCGCTGCACATGAACGCCGGGCTGATGGCAGATCTGCCCTCGCTCGAAGGTTCCGGCGCCGAGGGCGTCGGCCTGTTCCGCACCGAGCTGCAGTTCCTGATCCGCAATCAGGTGCCCAAGCGGGCCGAACTGGCCGGCATCTACTCCCGCGTACTCGACGCCGCCAAGGGCCGCCGGGTGGTGTTCCGCACCCTCGACATCGGCTCGGACAAGGTGCTGCCCTATATGAAGCCGCAGGACGAGCCCAATCCCGCCATGGGCTGGCGGGCGATCCGGGTCGGGCTCGACAAGACCGGCGTGCTGCGGATGCAGCTGCAGGCGCTGCTGCGCGCCGCCAAGGGCCGGCCGCTCAGCGTCATGTTCCCCTTCGTCGCCCAGTTCAGCGAGTTCATCGAGGCGCGCGACCATCTGCTGCGCGAGATCGACCGCGAGGGCCAGCTCGGCCATGTCCTGCCCGAACGGGTGGAGATCGGCGCCATGCTGGAGACGCCGAGCCTTGCCTTCGCGCCCAAGGCCTTCTTCGAAATGGCGGATTTCGTCTCGATCGGCGGCAACGACCTGAAGCAGTTCTTCTTCGCCGCCGACCGCGAGAACGAGCGGGTGCGCCGCCGCTACGACTCGCTGGACGCGAGCTTCCTGTCCTTCATCCGCCGCATCGTCGAGCGCTGCGCCGAGACGGGCACGCCGCTGTCGTTCTGCGGCGAGGATGCCGGCCGGCCGATCGAGGCGCTGTGCCTGGCCGCCATCGGCCTGCGCAGCCTATCGATGCGGCCAGCCTCGATCGGGCCGGTGAAGACGCTGATCCGCCGGATCCACCTGGACGAGGCGCGCGGCGTGATCGACGCGGCGCTGGCCAGCGGCGCGCAGAGCGTCCGCCCGGCGGTCATCGACTGGCTGTCGCGCCAGGGCGAGGAGCGGTGACGGCGGAACCTCGGCCCGGCCGCCCGATGCGCCCTTGGGCGGCCCTGAGCGGCGCGGCTGCAACGGTGGGCTAGCCCACCGCCGCCCGGAAGGCCGCCAGCACGGACTCTTCGCCATGGGTTTCGGCCAGCCGCTTCAAGCCGAAGCGGACATGCGCCATTTCCTGGTAGTAGCTGACGAAGGCGTAATTGATCCCGGCCCCGGCGACCGAGCCCAGAAGCGGCACCGCCTGCGCCGCCAGCTTCTCGCCCAGCACGCTTGCGAAACGCGGCGCCACCGAGGAGATCACCCGGTTCAGCGTCGCCCCGGTGATCGTCACCCGGGCGCCCAGGAAAGAGGCGTTCACCCCGTCGTCGCGCTTCAGCGGCCCGCCGGCGCCGAACACCTGCAAACATTCGAGGCGGGTCGCGGCGTCTTCGGGATCGTAGCCGTAGCCGGCGGCGATCTTCTGCAGCGCCCGGAAGATCACCGTGACGGTCACCGGCAGTTCGGCCAGGGCGGTGCCGAAGCCGCCCATCCCGCCTAGTGCCCCGGTCAGGGTAACCAGCGCCAGATGACCGCGCTCGCCCAGATCCGGGCCGAGCGTGGCGGTGCGCCCGGCCAGCCGGTAGCTGCGTTCCAGCGCGGCGGCGGTCGCCGTCTCCAGCCGATCCTTCACCCGGTCGGGAAGGGCCTCCAGCCGGTTCTCGATGCTGCGGCCGGCGGCGTTGATCGCGTTCATCACCAGCCCACCGGCGCGGCGCTGGCGTTCGGCCAGCGCGGCGATCTGCGCCAGCGGCAGGGTTTCGGCCGCGACGACCAGGGCGGTGCCCGGCTCGGCGGCGGTGTCGCTTGGGTCCTGGGCGGCGGCGTCGGTCATGGCTTCAAGGTAGGAAGCCGGCGCCGCGGCTGCAAGCCGGTCTCAGCCCGGGCCGAGCGCGGCGGCGATCCGCTTCAGACAGGGCATCGCCGTCAGCAGCGCGGCATCGCCTTGCCAGCCCTCCAGCTTCACCCAGCGATGCGTCACGTCGACCCGCGAGTCGTTGAAGCCATGCACGCAGCGCACGAACATGTCGGGCCGCTCGACAATCTCGGCGCCAAAGCGGCGCGGCGCGTTGCGATGGTCGATCGAGAAGGCGTTGCGCTCTTCCGGCCGGGCGATCATCGTCAGGCCGAGATTGATGAACTCGTAGCTGTGCCGGTAAAGCTCCGGCCCCGCATCGGCGCGCAGGTTGAGCGCGAAACCGTAGGGGTAGGAGACGAAATAGGGCAGCGGCCGCCCGCCCGCCTGCACCTCGGCCGCGATCCGGTCGAGCCGCGGCGCCAAGTCGGCGAGAAAGCCCGGCGCCAGCCCGTCATCGTCGTCGAGCACCACCTGCGCCACCAGACCGGTGCCGTGGCGCGCTGCCAGGAACTCGCCCAGATAGCGCCGCGCCGGGCCTTCCGGTCGGGCGTAGATCGTGAAGCGGGACGGATCGCCATAAGCGGCGCGGCAGCTGTCCTGCAGCCGCGCATGGGCCCAGTCCGGCAGGCCGGAGCCGGTCAGGATGAAATGATGGAAGTCCTGCCGGCTCTGGCTCACCAGCGAGGGCAGGTTGATCAACTCGAACAAGAGGAACCGCGCCTCGAGCCGCTCGCGTTCATAAAGCAGCGCCGCGTCCTGTGCGAAATCGCTCTTCCAGCCGGACCTGCCAAGGAAGGAAAACCGGGTGCAGACAATGACTTCCACAAAACTCCCCGGCGTCAGCGGCATTCGGAAGATCGGCCGACGCTAGCACGCGGCGGGCCGCCGCTCAATGCGCGCCGCGCCCGCCCCTAACGGTCGAGCGCGGCCAGGATCTGGGCCGCGGCGGCGACCGGATTGGCCCGGCCCGCCGCCACTGCGGCGCCCAGCTCGGCCATCCGCGCCTTCAGGCCGGGGTCGCGCTCGAGCCGGGCGATCAGGCCCTGACGGACCTCCTCGGCGAACCAGCCCTGCGCCTGCTCGGCCCGCCGCGCGGCAAAGGCCCCGCTGTCGCGCCGCCAGGCCGCCAGCGTCTCCATCTCCTCCCAGGCCTGCTCCAGCCCGTCGCAGGTCAGCGCCGAGACGCAGAGCGCCTTCGGGAAGCCCTCGGGGTCCTGCGGCCGGTGCCGCAACAGCCGCAGCGCGCCGGCGTAATCGGCGCAGGTGCGCACCGCCGCCGGTTTCAATTCGCCATCGGCCTTGTTCACCAGCACCAGGTCGGCCATTTCCATGATGCCGCGTTTGACGCCCTGCAGTTCGTCGCCGCCCGCCGGCGCCAAGAGCAGCACGAACAGATCGGTCATCCCCGCCACCATCACCTCGGACTGGCCGACCCCCACCGTCTCGACCAGCACGATGTCGAAGCCCGCCGCGGCGCAGAGCGCGATCGCCTCGCGGGTGTGGCGCGCCACCCCGCCCATCAGCGCCTGGCTCGGCGAGGGCCGGATGAAGGCGCGCGGGTCGCGCGACAGCCGCTCCATCCGCGTCTTGTCGCCGAGGATCGAGCCGCCCGACCGCGCCGAAGAGGGATCGACCGCCAGCACCGCCACCCGATGGCCGAGATCGCAGAGCATCAGCCCGAAGCTTTCGATGAAGCTCGACTTGCCGACGCCGGGCGTGCCGGACAGGCCGATCCGCAGCGCCCCCTCGCTGGGCCCGAGCGCCTCGAGCAGGGCCACCGCCGCGGCCCGGTGATCGGCCCGCGCGCTTTCCACCAGCGTGATGGCGCGCGCCAGCGCCCGGCGGTCGCCCGCCCGGATCCGCTCGGCTAGGTCCTTCGGCTCCATCGCCCGTTCTCCGCGCAAATCCGCCCAAGCCGGCGGCAGGCACGGGATTGTCAGCCCGCCCGCCGCGCTCAGGCTTTCTTGCCCCGCCCGGGCGGTGTATGTCCAGCCCAGCCCCCGTGCCACATGAGCCGCAATGCCCCGACCGCGCCACCTCCTCCTGGCCCTGCTCCTTGCTCTTGCTGCCGCCCAGACCGCCCGCGCGGCCGGCAACGAGCAGCGTGACGAGGCGGTGTTCGACTTCTACGTGAAGGGCTTCCGGGTCGGCCTGCTGGTCTTCGCCGGGGTGCAGTCCGGCGATTACTATGCCGTCAACGGCCGCTTCGCCACCGCCGGGCTCGCCTCGCTGATCAAGACGATCCGCTACGATGCCACCGTCCACGGCACGGTCAGCGGCGACACCTACCGGCCGGACGCCTACGAGTTGACCACCCACCGCGGCAAACGCCAGACGGTGCAGACGATCGGCTTCCGGAACGGCACGCCGCAGGCGCCGGTGGAAAACCCGCCGCATGCTCCCGATCCCGAGGCGGTGAACCCCGCGACCCAGACCGGCGCCGTCGACGCGCTGACGGCGATCTACGCCACCCTGCGCAAGCTGCCGGAAGACAAGGCCTGCCAGGGCACGCTGACGATCTACGACGGGGTGCGGCGGGCAACGCTGACGCTTTGGCCGGCCGACGGGCCGAAGGGCGTGCTGGCCTGCGGCGGCGAATACCGCCGGGTCGCCGGCTATTCGAAGGAAGACATGGCCGAGCCGGTCTTCCCCTTCCGCATGAGCTACGCGCCGACCCGCAGCGGCGAGGTCGAGGTCAGCGAGATCGACATGAGCTCGATCTACGGCCGGGCCAGCCTGAAGCGGCGCTGAGCCGCGCCATGCCCGCCCCCGCCCCGCTGCCGATCGACGCCGCGCTGCCGGAGCTTCTGGCCGCGCTGCGCCAGGCCGGCGCCGCCGTGCTGCAGGCGCCG
>JAKAJW010000108.1 GCA_021813645.1 Pseudomonadota bacterium
CGCGCCACCAATTCCCTCACCAGCGCCCGGCCGTAGTCGGTCAGGCCACCGCGCTGCGCGCCGTGCAGCGAGCCGCCCACCTCGCTGTCGAGGAAATGATGCAGCCCGATCAGCCGGAACCCGGCCGCCCAGAGCCGGTCGAGGTTCTCCAGCCGCGCGTCGAGCACCTGCGCCCCCTCGGCGCCGAGGATCGCGCCCACCACCTTGGCGCCGGCCGCCCGGTCCGCCAGCAGCCGGTCGAGATCGGCCTTCGTCCGCAACACGCGCAGGCGCTTCGGCGCCCGGGCGGCAAAGCGGTGCAGCCGCGCCGCCTGATGCAGCCCGCGTTCGCACAGGCTGCGCCAGCTGCGGATCGGCCAGAGCTGGGCCAGGGCGAGCAGGGTGATCTGGTCGCGGTTCTTCTCGACGTTCTCGACCACGTTCTTGCCGGCCGGCACCTTGGTCACGGTGGTGAAGACCTGCACCGCAACGTTGCCCTCGACCAGGCGAGGAAGATCGACATGGCCGCGCCGGCAGCGCTTCGTCAGGTCGCGGTTCCACAGCAGGCTGTCGCAATGCCAGTCGCCGATGGTCAGCCGGTCGTGCAGCGCGCGGGCGCGGTCCGACACCGGCCAGGGCGGATGTGGCAGCACCCGGTTCATGCTGGCCTCGACGATCCCCGGCGCGATGAGAAGAAAGCCCGCTATCGCGAGGAAAAGCGCCACTCCGCCGGCAATCGCCAAAACCACCATCGACGCCTCCTCGCCGCTTCGCCGAAGCCTAGCGAAGTTGCGGCCGGCGGCAAGCCTGCCAGGTCCGCCGCGGCGAATTCCCGCGGCGCGCCGCGGGCGAGGCCGGCCGGGTGCCGGCTTCGGTCAGCGGCGGATCCGCGCGCCGGCCCTGTCGAACAGGAAGCTTCGGCCCGGCTCGGGGGTCAGATGCACCGTCTCGGCAAAGGCGAAGCTGTGCTCGCCAAAGAGCCGCACGGTCAGCAGCCCATGCGCATCGGTCGTGACATAGACGTTGGTCTCGCCCCCCAGGCGCTCGACATGCGAGACGCTGCCGGCGATCCGTCCGCTTTCGCGGCTGATCGTCAGATGCTCGGGCCGAATGCCCAGCGTCTCGCCCGGTTCGCCGAGATCCGCCGCCCGGAGGAAATTCATCTGCGGCGAGCCGATGAAGCCGGCGACGAAGGTGTTGGCCGGGTCGTTGTAAAGCTCCATCGGTGCGCCGATTTGGGCGACCTTCCCGGCGTTCAGCACCACGATCCGGTCTGCCAGTGTCATCGCCTCCACCTGATCGTGGGTCACGTAGATCATGGTCGCCGAAAGCTCCCGGTGCAGCCGGGCGATCTCGATCCGGGTTTGAACGCGCAATGCGGCGTCGAGGTTCGACAGAGGCTCGTCGAACAGGAAGAGCTTCGGCCGCCGCACGATCGCGCGGCCGATCGCCACCCGCTGCCGCTGCCCGCCGGATAGTTCCGCCGGCCGCCGTTCCAGCAGTGCGTCGAGCGAGAGCATGGCCGAGGCCCGTTGCACCGCCCCGGCCACCTCGGCCTTCGCCGTGCCCGCCTGTTTCAGCGCCAGCCCCATGTTGTCGCGCACCGTCAGATGCGGGTAGAGCGCGTAGCTCTGGAACACCATGGCGATCTCGCGTTTGGAGGGCGGCGTGAGGTTCACCCGCGCCCCATCGATCCGCACCTCGCCGGAGGTCACGTCTTCGAGGCCGGCGATCATCCGCAGCAACGTGGACTTTCCGCAGCCCGAGGGCCCAACGAAGACGCAGAATTCGCCGTCGGCCACTTCGAGGTCGACCCCCTGGATGACATCGACCGTGCCGAAGGATTTGCAGACGTTGGAAAGACTCAGGGCGCCCATGGGGCCTCCTTCAGATTGACGGGTCGGCCGGTCCGCACACTGGCGTCGGCGGCAAGGCAGATGGCGAGCGACTCGACGGCCTCACGCATATGCCGGCTCAGGTCGATATCCTCGGCGATGGCACGGGCGACGAAAGCCGCCTCGCGCTCGCACAGATCCTGATGGCCGGGCTCGTCGGTCATCGAGATATCCTGATCCGGCGCGCCCACATGGTGGACCCGCAGCAGTGAGGTCTTGGTATGGGTCTCGATATCGTCGGATCTGGCGCTTTCCGGCATGCGGATCGACACCGCGCCCTTGGGGCTGACGACATCCTTCACGAAAAACGCCGTGTCCGACATCATCGGCCCCCAGCCGGCCTCGTACCAGCCAAGCGAGCCGTCCTCGAACAGCACCTGGAAATGGCCGTAGTTGTACATGTCCGCGGCGATCTCCTCGGTCATCCTAAGTCCCATGCCGCGCACCTCGACCGCCTGCTTGCCGGCGATCTGCAGCATCACGTCGACGTAATGCACCCCGCAGTCGACGATCGGCGGCGTGGTCTGCATCAGCGCCTTATGCACCTCCCAGGTCGGCCCCTTGGATTGCTGGTTGAGGTTCAGCCGGAAGACATAGGGCCCGCCCATCGCCCGCGCCTCGGCGATCAGCCGCTGCCAGGAGGGGTGATGGCGCAGGATGTAGCCCACCACCACCTTGCGGCCGGTCCGCGCCGCGCAATCCGCCACCCGGCGCGCATCCTCCACCGTGGTCGCCAGCGGCTTTTCCACGAACACATGCGCGCCCGCCTCCATCGCCGCCACGGCGAAATCGGCGTGACTGTCGGAATAGGTGGCGATCGACACCAGATCGGGTTTCAATCGGTCCAGTGCCGCGTGGAAATCCTGCGTCACCTCGTAGCCGGTGAGCGCCGGGTCGAGCACCGGCGCCGAGCGGTTCACCAGCCCGACGATCTCGAACGCGGGATTGCGGTGATAGGCCAGCGCATGGCTGCGCCCCATGTTGCCCAGGCCCACGACCAATGTACGAATCATTTCACGGCTCCCGAAGTGATGCCCCGGATCAGCTGGCGCGAGAAGACGAGGTAGAGCACCAGCACCGGGACGATGGCGAGCGACAGCGAGGCCAGCACCGCGTTCCAGTCGGTCACGAACTGGCCGAGGAAGACCTGCGCGCCGAGCGTCACCGTCTTGACCCGCTCGGCCGGCGCCAGGATCAGCGGGAACCACAGGTCGTTCCAGATTGGGATCATCGAGAACACCGCCACCGTCGCCATCGCCGGCCTGACCAGCGGCACCACCAGGCGGAAGAAGATGCGGTATTCCGAAAGCCCGTCGATCCGCCCGGCGTTCTTCAGGTCGGCCGAAACCGTCTTCATGAATTCGCTCAGGATGAACACGGCGAGCGGGATGCCCTGCGCGGTATAGACCAGGATCAGCGCGAAGAGCGTGTTGACCAGCCCGGTCGCCACCATCAGCTGCAGGATCGCCACCGTGCCGAGCCGGATCGGGATCATGATCCCGAGCGCCAGATAGAGCCCCATCAGCAGATTGCCCTTAAAGCGGTATTCCGACAGCGCGAAGGCGGCCATGGCGCCGAACAGCAGGATGAAGGCCAGCGAGACCACGGTGACGATCAGGCTGTTCCAGAAATAGAGCGGGAAGTTGCCCTGGCTCAGCACGGTCTGAAAGCCGATCAGGTCGAAGCTCTTCGGGCCCGGCAGCTGCAGCGGATGGGCGAAGATCGCCCGCCGCGACTTCATCGCGTTGATGACGATGACGAAGACCGGGAACAGGGCGATCGCCGTATAGGCCAGCAGGATCGCATGAGCGGCCAGGGTGCGGGGCAGGGAGGTTCGCGCGCGGTTCGCCATGGTTGCCCCTCAGAACTGATAACGGCGAAGCCGCCGCTGGATGCCGAACAGATAGAGGCAGACCCCGGCCAGGATGATCGCGAACATCACCGTGGCGATCGTCGCCCCCATGTTCGGATCGCCAAGCTGGAGTTGGAAGCCGAAGAACGTGCGGTAGAGGAAGGTGCCCAGGATGTCGGTCGAGTAGTCCGGCCCCGCCAGCGCCCCCTGGGCCACGTAGATTAGGTCGAAGGCGTTGAAATTGCCGACGAAGGTCAGGATCGACACGATCCCGATCGAGGGCAGGATCAAGGGCAGCTTGATCTTCCAGAACTGGCTGATGCCGGTGATGCCGTCCATCTCGGCGGCCTCGATCACCTCATCGGGGATCGACAGCAGGGCGGCATAGATCAGCATCATCGGGATGCCGATGAACTGCCAGACCGAGATCAGCGCGATGGTGGTCAGCGCGTAATGCGGATCGCCGAGCCAGGGCGCGAAGAAATGGCGCAGCCCGACCGCCTTCAGCAGATCTGGTGCGATGCCCCACAGGGGCGACAGGATCAGCTTCCAGACGAAGCCCACGATCACGAAGCTCAGGATCGTCGGCACGAAGATCGCCGTCCGATAGGCCGCCGCGAAGCGGAGCCGCGGCGAGGACAGGAGCGCGGCCAGCCCGATCCCGATCGGGTTCTGCACCGCCATGTTGATGAGGAAGAACCAGGTGTTGTTCTTCAGCGCGTTCCAGAAATGCTCCGACCAGTGCGGATCGCCGAATAGCGTGGCGAAATTGCCGAGGCCAACAAAATGCGTAGCCTTGTCGACCACCCGGTAAAGCGACAGATCGAGCGTCGCGAACAGGGGAAAGATCATTACCGCGGTATAGACCGCCACCGCGGGCGCCAGGAACACGCCGATATGCCAGCGCACGGGTCTCCGTTCGGCCATTCCCAGTCCTCTATTCGTTGTCTGTAAATGCCTTCGGGGGAACCGGGGGGCAGGCGCCCCCCGGTCCCGAGAGTTCAGCCAAGTCTCACTGCTGCGGCTTGTACCAGCTCGCCAGGTCCTTCTGCAGCTCTGCTGCCGCCGCTTCCGGGGTCTGGGTGCCGTTGATCACGTTGGCCGAGGCCGCCCAGAGCGCGTTTTCCAGATTCGGCGTGCCGCGCGACAGGATCTGATAGGTGTAGCGCATCGTCGGCTTGCACGATTGCCGCCAGCTCAGCATCTCGTTGGCCAGCGGATCCTCGATCTTCACCGGCTTGTCGATCAGCGGGAAGAAGCCCGGCAGGGCATTGCCGTAGAGCGTGGCGAAATCCGCCGTGCCGACCCAGTTCAGGAAGACCATCGCCGCCTCTTTGTGCTTGGAGGCTGCATTCAGACCCATCGCATGGTCCGGCTGATCGGAGATGTAGCAGGTGTCCCCCGCCTTCGGCAGCGGCGGCGGGAAGGCGCCCATCTTGAAGTCGGCCTGCTTTTCGAAGCCGGAAATCTCCCACGATCCGGCCGGGTAGATCGCGGCGCGGCCGAGGGTGAACATGTTCTGGCTGTCAGGATAGGTCTGTGCCTGGAAGCCGTCGCCCATGTAGGGCGCCCATTTGGCGAGCACTTTGAACGGCTCCACCCATTGTGGATCGGTCAGTTTCTCGCTGCCGGCGATGATCGCCTTGCGGCCTTCCTCGCCCTTCCAATAGTCCGGGCCGATGTTCTCGTAGCCCATTGTCGCGGCCTCCCACTGGTCGTGGGTGCCCATGGCGAGCGGGACATAGCTGCCGTCCTTCTTGATCTTTTCCAGATCGGCGAAGAACTCGTCCTGAGTTTTCGGCGGGGTGATGCCAAGCTTGGTGAAGGCATCCGCGTTGTAGATGAAGCCGTGAATCACCGAGGCCATCGGCATGCAGAAGGTGTGCTTGCCGTCATCGGTCTGCCAGGCCGCCTTGGCGACATCGGAGAAGTTCTTGAGCTCCGGCAGGTCGGACAGGTCGGCCAACTGGCCTTTCTTGAACAGCGCCAGCGAGGCGTCGAACGGCCGACAAGTGATCAGGTCGCCCGCGGTGCCGGCATCGAGCTTGGAGTTGAGCGCGGCGTTGTATTCGGTCGGGGCCGACGGCGCGAAGACCACCTTGATGTCGGGATGGGTCTTTTCGAAGGCGGGAATGATCTTCTGCTGCCAGACGGTCAGGTCGTCATTGCGCCAGCTTTCGATGGTGATCGTGGTCGTGGCGCCCCAGGCGGCAGTGCCGGCCAGCACCGTGCTGGCCAGGAGCAGGCTGAACGTTTTCGTCATTGTCGTCTCCCTGTTGCGGCCCTTCGGGCCTATGGTTTGCGAAGTGATGCCAGTGCCGGACCAAGCTGGCCGGAGTGGCGGGCCAGAAGTGCGTCGGCCGTTTCCGGCACCGCGCCGGCTGCGATCAGCACCGCCGGCTTTACGGCGCCGCCGCTTGCGCTCAGGGCGGCGTCGGCGGCGTCCGTCGTAGCGCCGCTGAGCGCCTCGACGATCCGGGTCGCGCGGCGGCGCAGCTTGGCGTTGTCGGCGCGCAGGTTGACCATGTAGCCGTCATGGACATGTCCAAGTTGGACGCCAAGCAGTGTCGAGAACAAGTTGAGCGCGATCTTCTGCGCCGTGCCGGCGGCCATCCGGGTCGAGCCGGCGACCATTTCCGGTCCGGTATCGAGGGTAACGGCGACGTCGGCCTCGCGCAGCAGCGGGCTGGCGGCGACATTGGCGATCCCAATGGTTTTCGCACCCACCGCCTGCGCGCCGCGTTCGACCGCAAGCGTATAGGGCGTGGCGCCCGAAGCCGAGACACAGACCACCACGTCGCCCGGGCCGAGCGCCGTGCGGCCGAGGTCGATTTCCGCAAGGTCGAGATCGTCCTCGGGGGTGCCTTCCAGATGCAGCAGCGCCCGGACGCCGCCGGCAAACAGCATGGGCGTCCGCTCCGGGGCGATACCGAAGGTGCCGGCTAGTTCCAGGCAATCGGCAAGCGCCATCAGCCCGGAACTGCCCGCCCCGGCGTAGGCCAGTCGCCCGCCCTCCCGCAGCGCCGTTGCGGCAAGACGGGCGGCGCGCGCCAGCGCCGGTAGTGCCGGCTGAATTGCTGCAATCGCATCGCCCTGCGCGGCAAGAAGCCGGCGCAGCACCTCTTCGGGTGGTTGCTGTTCCAGCCCGAGGGCCGCTGAGTGTCTTTGCTCGGTGGTGGCGGCCATCCGAATCTCCCTGCTTGCGAAAAGGATGCCAAAAGAATACCAATAGGCCAAGAAGTTTTCGTATCACTGACATTTTTTGTTGTTTTGCCTTTCGTGGTTCCAATGTGGTATTCATTTGGTATTGTCCGTCAAAAGGGGGTGCGATGCCTTATCTGCTGGGAATTGATGGGGGCGGGACGGGCTGCCGGGCGGCGCTGACCGATGCGGTGGGGCGGGTCCTTGGCGAGGGCCAGGCCGGTGCGGCCAACATCGTCACAGACCCCGAGGGCGCACGGGCAAACATTCTTGCGGCCGCGGAGGCGGCGCGGGCGGGCACGGCGGCATCGCTGGGCGAGATCCACGCCGTCCTGGGCCTAGCTGGCGCCAATATCCCACGCTACGCCGCGCGGCTGGCGGCGCGGCTGCCCTTCGCCTCGGCGCGGATCGAAAGCGACGCGGTGATCGCGCTGAAGGGCGCGATCGGCGATGCGGATGGCGTTGTGGCCACGATCGGCACGGGCTCGGT
>JAKAJW010000148.1 GCA_021813645.1 Pseudomonadota bacterium
TACGGGCTCTCGGTCCAGCCGGTCGGGTTGCAGGATCAGCGACAGCCGCGCCCGCAGAACCTCGTCTTCCAGATGCGAGGACAACTGCAGGGCCATCAGTTTGACGATGGCGATGGAATCGGCGGGCGTCCAGGGCGAGATCTTCGGCGAGAACAGGAAGAATTCCGGCGCGCCTCGGCCGAGGCCGTGCTTGTTGACGATGCTGATCCAGGCGTTGACGCCGCGGGAATAGGCCTCGAGCGCCGCCAGCGTCTGCGGGTCCTGCGCCTTTACCGACTGGACCGAGAGCCCGTAGATGTCGAGCCGCCGCATCAGCTCGTCGATCTTCTCGGTGCGCGCGCCGAACAGCTCGGACAGCCGGCCCTGCGCGGTACGTCGCATCATCGTCATCTGCCACAGCCGGTCTTGGGCGTGGACAAAGCCGAGGCCGAAATAGACGTCGGCGTCGGTCTGGCCGGAGATATGCGGCACGTCGGTATTGGTGCGCACGATCTCGACCGGGCCGGTGATGCCGGCGACGCTGTAGCTCGCGTTGTAGTCTGGCAGCGAGCGCGACAGGAAGTAATAGGCGAGGAGGCCGGCCGCGAGCGCAAGGAGCAGAAGCCCCGTGAAGATGCGCAGGGTCCAGCGGAAGAGCTTGAGCAAGTGGGCCTCGGCTTGACGGCTTTCGGGAAGCGGTTAGGTAGGGGCGAGGATTAATCCAAAGCGGGCACAGGGGGAAGCCATGGCGAAGGTTGCGTTCTTGGGGTTGGGGGTCATGGGCTTTCCGATGGCGGGCCATCTTCTGGCCAAGGGCCATGAGGTGACGGTCTATAACCGCTCGCCGGCAAAGGCCCAGGCCTGGGTGGAGAAGCACGGCGGGCGGGCGGCGGCCACCCCGGCGGAGGCCGCCGCAGGTGCCGCATTCGTGATGGCCTGCGTCGGCAACGACGACGACCTGCGTTCGGTCTGCCTGGGCGAAACCGGCGCCTTCGCCGGCATGGAGAAGGGCGCGGTCTTTGTCGACCACACGACGGTCTCGGCCAAGGTGACGCGGGAACTGGCCGAGGTGGCCGCGGGCCTGGGGATCGGTTTCGTCGATGCGCCGATCTCGGGTGGCCAGGCCGGTGCGGAGAATGGCGTGCTGTCGGTGATGTGCGGCGGCGCACAATCGGATTACGACCGGGCCGAGCCGGTGATCGCCGCCTATTCCCGGATCTGCCGGCGGATCGGCGAAAGCGGCGCCGGCCAGGTGGCGAAGATGATGAACCAGATCTGCATCGCGGGCCTGGTCCAAGGGCTGGCCGAGGCGCTGCGGTTCGGCGAGAAGGCCGGGCTCGACGGCGAGGCGGTGGTGGAGGTGATCTCGCAGGGGGCCGCGGGGTCCTGGCAGATGGCCAACCGGCACAAGACCATGCTGGCCGGCAAGTTCGACTACGGTTTTGCCGTCGACTGGATGCGCAAGGACCTCGGCATCTGCCTGGCGACGGCGGATGAGATCGGTGCGCCGCTGCCGGTCACCGCGCTGGTCGATCAGTTCTACAAGGACGTGCAGGCGATGGGTGGCAGCCGTTGGGATACGTCGTCGCTGATCGAGCGGCTGCGCCGGCTGAGCTGAACCGGCTGGGCTTGGGTGACGCCTGAACTTCGTTGCCCAAGCCCCCGGGTTCGGAGAAAAAGCCGGGCGCCCGGTGGGCGGGATCAGGGAATGATCCGGGTGTATTTGGTGCCCTGCAGGGCGGCGCCGGCGATCATGCCGGCCTGGCCGAAGACGATGGCCACCACGGGCGCCATTTCGGTGGTGGTCGAGATGCCGGCGTCGCCGCCCTTGTCGCTGAAGGCATAGGTCACATTCGCGCCCGCCGTCCAGCCGTTCGAGGAGCGGAAGTCCTCCAGCGCCGGGCGGGTCATGAAATACAGCACATGGGCATATTGCTGGGCGCCGATCTGCAGGCCGAACGAGGCCTGGGTCGCGGAGTAGTAATCGACCGTGACGCCGTGGATGCGCAGCGCACCGCGGCCATAGGCGCCGCCGACCAGCAGCCCGGCCTGGGTGATGAGCGGCATATAGAGCACGCCCTGCGCCTTCTGGGTGAGTTCGTCGGTGCCGGGGAAATGCTGGTGGAGGTAGCTTACCTCGGCGTCGACGCGGGCGTCGATCGTCGCCCCACCGGAACTGCCCACACCGTTGCCGCAGGCCGCGAGTGTCGCCACGGCCCCGCTGCTGGCCAGGAATCGCCGCCGCGTCAGAAGTCTCTGGATATCGGTCATTGCTGCTGCCCCGCCTGATGTTGCGCCGTTGGTCGGCTTGGCTACAAAAGATAGTTGGTTTCCCGCGCCCTGTCATCCCTTCCGCTGCGCATGTGCAACGGATCGCCGATCCGTCCGGCTGCCGGGCTCAGCCGCCGGCAGTCTGCGCCTCGGCCAGGATACGGGCGGCCTCCGGCGCGAAATAGGTGAGAATCCCGTCGCAACCGGCGCGCTTGAAGGCAAGGAGGCTTTCCAGCATCGATTTCTCGCCGTCGATCCAGCCGTTCAGGGCGGCGCCCTTCAGCATCGCGTATTCGCCGGAGACCTGATAGGCGAAGGTCGGCACGCCGTAGGCATCCTTCACCCGACGGCAGATGTCGAGATAGGGCATACCGGGCTTTACCATCACCATGTCGGCGCCTTCGGCCAGGTCGCGGGCGACCAGGCGCAGCGCCTCGTCGGAATTGCCTGGGTCCATCTGATAGGTCTTCTTGTCGCCCTTCAGTGCGCCCGAGGCGCCGACCGCGTCGCGGAACGGCCCGTAGAAGGCGGAGGCGTATTTGGCGGCATAGGAGAGGATGGTCACATTGCGGTGACCGGCGGCCTCGAGCGCGACGCGGATCGCTCCGATCCGGCCGTCCATCATGTCGGAGGGGCCGAGGATGTCGGCGCCCGACTCGGCCTGGGCCAGCGCCATCTTCACCAGCGCCGCCACCGTCTCGTCATTGACGATCTGGCCGTCGACCACATAGCCGTCGTGGCCGTTGATGTTGTAGGGGTCGAGCGCGATGTCGGTCATCACCGCGATTTCCGGCACCTCGGCCTTGATCGCCCGGATCGCTCGGTTGGCCAGGTTGTCGGGGTTCCAGGCCTCGGCGCAATCGGCGGTCTTCAGTGCCGGATCGGTGTAGGGGAAGAGGCAAATCGCCGGGATGCCGAGCCCGGCCGCCTCGGCGGCCGCCTTCACCACTCGGTCCACCGAGAGCCGGTTCACGCCGGGCATCGAGGCGATCGGCTGTTCGACATTCTCGCCGTCGCGCACGAAGACCGGCCAGATGAAGTCCTTCACGCTCAACCGGTTCTCTTGCGTTAGATCGCGCAATGCGGCGCTGGCGCGCAGGCGACGGAAGCGGGCGGAGGGGAAGGCTGGCGTGACGGGATGCATGGCGAGGCTCCGTTGAGTTCTGCTTGCCTTGCATGGATTTCCGCGTATCTCAAGCATAGGATCAAGACAAAGGCGCCGCTAGGGCCGCCACGGATCGGGCAGGGGGCAGCGGCCAGTGAGTTTCTATCGGACGGTCTTCGAACTCATCGACCTGCGGTCGTTTTCGAATCTGTGGTTCTGGATCGCGCTTGCCGTCGCCTGGTCCTCGACCAGCCATTGGGTGCTGGGGGTGCCCTATGACATGGTGAACCGGGCGCGCCGGCAGGGTGGGCAGGCGCTGATCGATCTCGAGGATATCGCCCGGATCAATGTGAACCGGCTTCTGTATATCGCCCGCACCGCCGGAACCTGGCTGATGGCGCTGCTGTTCTTCCTGTGGACAGCGCTTCTAACGCTGGGCTGGGTCTATCGCGTCGAGTTCGCTCAGGCGCTGTTCCTGCTCGGGGCGCCGCTCAGCCTGGTGGGCCTGCTGTCGGTCGCCACCGCCCGCAAGATCGAGGCGGGCGAGGACCGGGGCGAGGCCCTGCAACATCGGCTGCTCACGCATCGCTTCGTCACCCAACTCATCGGCATCGTGGCGATCTTCGTGACGGCGATGTGGGGGATGTACCAGAATGTCGAAATGAGCGTCTTCGGCCATTGACACGGCCGCGGCGCCGGTTAGCTGAGCCGCAATGACGGAATTGAAGAGACTCACCCTGGGCGGCGCGCCCGAGGGCTACGATGCCAAGCTGCTCGCCCGCGAGATGGAGCGGACCGGGCGTGCGGTGATTCATGTCGCGCGCGACGACAAGCGGCTGGAAGCGATGCGACTGGCGCTACGGTTCTTCGCGCCGGGCGCGGTGGTGCTGAGCTTGCCGGCCTGGGACTGCCTGCCCTACGACCGGGTTTCGCCCAACCCCGAAGTCTCGGCGGCGCGAATGGCCACGCTGGCGGCGCTGGCGCATGGGGTGCCGGGGCCCTTCATCCTGCTGACCACCCTGAATGCGGCGAGCCAGCGGCTGCCGGCGCGGGCGGTGCTGCGCGAGGCTTCGTTTTCGGCTCGCGTCGGCGGCCGGGTGAACGAGGCGGCGCTGCGCGACTTCCTGGTGCGAATGGGCTTCTCGCAAAGCTCCACCGTGTCGGAGCCGGGCGATTACGCGATCCGTGGCGGCATCATCGACATCTATCCGCCAGGCGAAGGCGGGCCGGTGCGGCTTGACCTCTTCGGCGATGTGCTCGACGGGGCGCGCCGGTTCGACCCGGTGTCCCAGCGGACGACCGAGAAACTGTCGGTGGTGGAACTCGCGCCGGTGTCCGAGGTGATCCTGGACGAGGCGGCGATCACCCGGTTCCGGCAGAACTACCGCATCGAGTTCGGCGCCGCGGGCACCGACGACCCGCTTTACGAGGCGGTGAGCGCGGGACGAAAGCATCAGGGGATGGAGCACTGGCTGCCGTTCTTCCATGAGCGGCTGGAGACGCTGTTCGACTACCTTCCCGAGGCGAGCGTGGTGCTCGACGATCAGGTGACCGCGGCGCGACTGACGCGTTGGGACGGGATCGCCGACCAGTATGACGCGCGGCGCGAGGCAATGGGGGCGAAGGGGCGGCTCGACACGGTCTACAAACCCTGCCCGCCGGGATTGCTCTATCTCGACGATACGGCATGGGAGGCCGCGGTGGCGCCCTGCCGGGTTGTGCAACTGAACCCCTTGCCGCAGGGCACCGGCCCTGGCGTCGTAGATGCCGGCGGCCGTATCGGGCGCAACTTCTCGCCAGAGCGCCAAGTTGAAAGCGTTAGCCTTTTCGGGGCTTTGGCCGACCACCTTCGGGTGCGGCGTGAGGTCGGGCAGGTGGTCGTCACCTCCTATTCCGAGGGCGCGCGCGAGCGGCTCAAGGTGCTGATGGAAGATCAGGGCGTGCGCGAGGCCCGAGAGATCGCGGACGCGCGTGAGATTCCCGAAGGCCGCGGCGGGCTGTTCCTGGCGGTCTGGGCGCTGGAACACGGCTTCGAGGCGCCGGGGCTGACCGTCGTCAGCGAGCAGGACGTGCTTGGCGACAGGCTAGTGAGATCGCCGAAAAAGCGCAGGAAGGCTGAGAACTTCCTGACCGAAGCTCAGGCCCTGTCGCCGGGCGATCTGGTGGTCCATGTCGAACATGGCGTGGGGCGCTATACCGGGCTCGAGACGATCACCGCGCTTGGCGCGCCGCATGAATGCATCGCGCTCGAATATGCCGAGGGCGCGCGGCTTTACCTGCCGGTCGAAAACATCGAGCTGCTGAGCCGCTATGGCCATGAGGAGGGGCTGCTCGACAAGCTCGGCGGCGGCGCCTGGCAGGCCAAGAAGGCCCGGCTGAAACAGCGCATCCGCGAGATCGCCGACCGGTTGATCCGGATTGCCGCCGAGCGTCAGCTGCGCCATGCGCCGATTCTCGAGGCCCCGCATCAGGCCTGGGAGGCCTTCGCGGCGCGCTTCCCCTATCAGGAGACCGACGATCAGTTGGCGGCTATCGAGGATGTGGTCGCCGATCTTGACCGCGGCGTGCCGATGGACCGGCTGATCGTCGGCGACGTCGGCTTCGGCAAGACCGAGGTCGCCATGCGGGCGGCCTTCGTGGCGGCGATGTCGGGCGTGCAGGTCGCGGTCATCGCGCCGACGACGCTCCTGGCCAGGCAGCATTACAAGAGCTTCGCCGAACGGTTCCGGGGCTTTCCGATGCAGGTGCGGCCGCTGTCGCGCTTCGTGTCGGCCCGCGATGCGGCGCTGACGCGCGACGGGTTGGCGGATGGCACGGTGGATATCGCGGTGGGCACCCATGCGTTGCTCGCCAAGGGGATGAAGTTCAAGAATCTCGGCCTGCTGGTGATCGACGAAGAGCAGCATTTCGGCGTTTCCCACAAGGAGCGCCTGAAGGAACTGCGGTCCGATGTGCATGTGTTGACGTTGACGGCCACGCCGATCCCGCGGACCCTGCAGCTTAGCCTGACCGGGGTGCGCGACCTATCGATCATCGGCACGCCGCCGGTCGACCGGCTGGCGATCCGCACCTATGTCAGCGAATTCGACACGGTGACAATCCGCGAGGCACTGCTGCGCGAGCATTACCGCGGTGGGCAGTCCTTCTTCGTCGTCCCCCGGATCGCCGATCTGGCCGAGATGGAAGAATTCCTACGCGACCATGTGCCGGAAGTTTCGGTGGTCACCGCACATGGCCAGATGGCCGCGGGTGAACTCGACGACCGGATGAACGCCTTCTACGATGGCAAGTTCGACGTCTTGCTGGCCACCACCATCGTCGAGAGCGGTCTCGACATTCCGACCGCCAACACGATGATCGTGCATCGCGCAGACATGTTCGGCCTGTCGCAGCTCTATCAGATCCGCGGCCGTGTGGGGCGGTCGAAGACCCGGGCCTATTGCTACCTGACGACGAAGCCGCGGGCGCCGCTTACGCCGCAGGCGGTCAAGCGGCTCCGGCTGCTCGGCTCGCTCGATAGCCTCGGCGCCGGCTTCACCTTGGCGAGCCAGGACCTCGACCTGCGCGGCGCGGGCAATATCCTCGGCGAGGAGCAGTCCGGCCATATCACCGAGGTGGGCTATGAACTCTACCAGCACATGCTGGAGGAGACGATCGCCAAGATCAAATCCGGCGAGATCGACGGGCTGACGCCGACCGACGACCAGTGGGCGCCGCAGATCAACCTCGGCGTGCCGGTGCTGATCCCCGAGACCTACGTGCCGGATCTGGACATCCGGCTTGGCCTTTATCGCCGGCTCTCGGGGCTGTCGAGCAAGGTCGAGCTCGAAGGTTTCGCCGCGGAGTTGATCGATCGCTTCGGCCCACTGCCGCGCGAGGTGAACACGCTGATGCTGGTGGTGCGGATCAAGGCGATGTGCAAGCGCGCCGGGATCTCCCGGCTCGACGCGGGGCCGCGCGGCGCCACCGTGCAATTCCACAACGACAAGTTCGCCAATCCGGCCGGTCTGGTCGAATATCTTCAGGC
>JAKAJW010000216.1 GCA_021813645.1 Pseudomonadota bacterium
GCGCTCAACGACAGCCTCGAGCGGCTGGTGCGCGACCATATGGACCAGTGGTTCTGGATCCACCGCCGCTGGAAAGGCGCCTGAGCTACTCCAGGCTGGCGGCCGCCAGCACCGAGCCAGGCCCCGGCTCCTGCAGGATCACCGCCACCGGCTCGCTCCCCTCCGCCTCCGCCTGCAGCGACAGCGGCACGGCGCCGTCCCAGCTGCCGATCACTTTCCACGACGTGACGATGTTGTGGTAGGTGATGGTCTGCCCGGCATTCTCGCCGCGCAGGATGGTCACCGTCTTTTCCGGCAGGTAGCGCACCAGCTGCACCATCAACTGCTGCCCGAAGGTGCGATCGGACTGCGCAGCGATCGTCACGGCCTTGCCAGAGCGGGTCAGCGTCAACTCCACCGGCGACGGATCGGCAGCGTGTTCCTGGATGAGTTCGGCGACGTCGAGCGGCCGCGCCCCGGCAACCCGGTCGTCGCCGTCGATGATCAACTGCGGCGTGTAGATCGTCCGGCTGCCGATCGCCAAGGCATAGGCCTTCTGCCGATCGGTGAAGGCCTGCGAACCGAATTTGTCGGTCCAACCGATGTAGTCCCAATAGTTGACGTGCAGCGCCAGCGGGATGATCCCCTTCCGCCCCACCAACTCGGCCAACATTTCATCGGCCGGCGGGCAGGAGGAACACCCCTGCGAGGTATAGAGTTCCACCACCACGGTTGGATGCGCCCGATGGCTCACCGACGTTAGCGGCGCCGCATCGCCGGTCTGGCCCGCCGCATCCGCCGTGACCACCGCTCCCGCTGCGGGCGTCGTCGCTGGCCTGCCATCCGCGGCCGACCGGCCGTTGTCGCGCTCGCCCCGCGCCGGCACCTTCACGCTGCGGGCACCCCGCGCAGCCGCCCCGACATGACCGCCTCCGGCGGCCAGATCCGCCATGGCCTGCCCCGATGCGATGCCGGCCGACAGCCCCAGAAACAGGCCGGCCGCAGCGGCAGTCATTCGGCGCATGAACATAATACCTTCCCCAAGCTATTCACTACCAATAGACAGTTTGGCGTATTGCAGCCAATCAAGGTTGTGCGAGGCTTTCACGACATCGTCTGTCGAAAAACC
Source organism: Pseudomonadota bacterium (assembly GCA_021813645.1). Lineage (GTDB taxonomy): Bacteria > Pseudomonadota > Alphaproteobacteria > Rhodobacterales > Rhodobacteraceae > Solirhodobacter. The sequence goes on from JAKAJW010000216.1 coordinate 1,109, forward strand.
ACCCTGCCCCATGCGCGGCCGCGCTGGCAAGAAACCGCAAGAAATCGGCACTGGATTTTTGGCATACAATTGCATACTAACACCCCGACTCCTTGCGCCTCGGGTTCGGCTGAGGCAAGAGGATCGAGTTCATGACGCCAGTTCCAGGAGGCCTCAATGACCGTCATCGTCGGACATGACAGCGCGAAGACCCGCAAGACCCTTTCGGCCGGCGGCGCCACCGCCGCCTATTATTCGATCCCGGCGGCCGAGGCCGCGGGCCTGGGCTCCTTCGCCAAGCTGCCCGCCGCGCTGAAGGTCGTGCTGGAGAACATGCTCCGCTTCGAGGACGGCAAGACGGTGACGCTCGACGACATCCGCGCCTTCTCCGACTGGGCGAAGATGGGCGGCAAGAACCCGCGCGAAATCGCCTACCGCCCGGCCCGCGTGCTGATGCAGGATTTCACCGGTGTGCCCGCAGTGGTCGACCTCGCGGCGATGCGCGACGGCATCCTCGGCCTTGGCGGCGACGCCGAGAAGATCAACCCGCTGAACCCGGTCGATCTGGTCATCGACCATTCGGTGATGGTGGACGAATTCGGCAATCCGCGCGCCTTCCAGCTGAACGTGGACCGCGAATACCAGCGCAACATCGAGCGCTACACCTTCCTGAAATGGGGCCAGAACGCCTTCGACAACTTCCGCGTCGTGCCGCCCGGCACCGGCATCTGCCATCAGGTGAACCTCGAATATCTCGCCCAGACGGTCTGGACCGACAAGGACCAGAACGGCGAAACCGTGGCCTATCCCGACACGCTCGTGGGCACCGACAGCCACACCACCATGGTCAACGGCCTGGCCGTGCTGGGCTGGGGCGTCGGCGGGATCGAGGCCGAGGCCGCGATGCTGGGCCAGCCGGTCTCCATGCTCATCCCCGAAGTCGTCGGCTTCAAGCTGACCGGCCAGATGCTCGAGGGCACCACGGCGACCGACCTCGTGCTCAAGGTCGTGCAGATGCTGCGCAAGCACGGCGTGGTCAACAAGTTCGTCGAATTCTACGGCGACGGGCTCGACCATCTGCCGCTCGCCGACCGCGCGACCATCGCCAATATGGCGCCGGAATACGGCGCCACCTGCGGCTTCTTCCCGGTCGATGCGGAAACCCTGCGCTACCTGCGCCAGACCGGCCGCGACGAGGCGCGCATCGCGCTGGTCGAAGCCTATGCCAAGGCCAACGGCATGTGGCGCGACGCCGATTACGCTCCGGTCTACACCTCGACGCTGGAACTCGACATGGGCACCATCGTGCCGGCGATCTCCGGCCCGAAGCGGCCGCAGGACTATCTGCCGCTGACCGATGCCAAGGCCGCCTTCGCCCGCGAGATGGAGCAGAGCTTCAAACGCCCGCTGGGCAAGGAAGTTCCGGTGGCCGGCGCCGACTATGGCCTGCATTCCGGCAAGGTGGTGATCGCCGCGATCACCTCCTGCACCAACACCTCGAACCCCTATGTGATGATCGGCGCCGGCCTCGTCGCCCGCAAGGCGCGCGCGCTCGGCCTGACCCGCAAGCCCTGGGTGAAGACCTCGCTCGCCCCCGGATCGCAGGTCGTCTCGGAATATCTCGAGGCCGCCGGCCTGCAGGAAGACCTCGACGCGGTCGGCTTCAACCTGGTGGGCTACGGCTGCACCACCTGCATCGGCAACTCCGGCCCGCTGCAGCCCGAGATCTCGGCCGCCATCGCCGAGGGCGACCTGGTGGCGACCGCCGTCCTCTCCGGCAACCGCAACTTCGAGGGCCGGATCAGCCCCGACGTGCGGGCCAACTACCTCGCCTCGCCGCCCCTGGTCGTCGCCTATGCGCTGGCCGGCGACATGAACATCGACCTGACGACGGAGCCGCTCGGCATCTCCAAGGACGGCAAGCCGGTCTATCTCAAGGACATCTGGCCGACCCAGAAGGAAATCGCCGATCTCGTCCACAAGACCGTCACCCGCGCGGCGTTCCAGAAGAAATACGCCGATGTCTTCAAGGGCGACGAGAAGTGGCAAAGCGTCAAGACGACGGACAGCATGACCTATGACTGGCCGCCGACCTCGACCTATGTGCAGAACCCGCCCTATTTCCAGGGCATGTCGAAAGAGCCGGGCGTGATCACCGATATCGCGGGCGCCCGCGTGCTGGCCATCCTCGGCGACATGATCACCACCGATCACATCTCGCCGGCCGGCTCGTTCAAGCCGACCACACCGGCCGGGAAATACCTCACCGACCGTCAGGTTCCGGTCTCGGAGTTCAACTCCTACGGCTCCCGGCGCGGCGCGCATGAGGTGATGATGCGCGGCACCTTCGCCAACATCCGCATCAAGAACGAGATGCTGGACGGCGTCGAAGGCGGCTACACCAAGGGGCCGGACGGGGCGCAGACCTCGATCTACGACGCCGCCATGGCCTATCAGGCGGCGGGCACGCCGCTGGTCATCTTCGGCGGGATCGAATACGGCGCCGGCTCATCACGCGACTGGGCGGCGAAGGGCACCGCGCTGCTCGGCGTGAAGGCGGTGATCGCCGAAAGCTTCGAGCGCATCCACCGCTCCAATCTCGTCGGCATGGGCGTCATCCCCTTCGAGTTCACTGCAGGAGTGACCCGCAAGTCCCTGAACCTGAAGGGCGACGAGACGGTGTCGATCCACGGCCTGGCGGGCGACCTGAAGCCGCTCAGCCTGGTGCCCTGCACGATCCGTTCGGCCGATGGGACCGAGAAGACTATCGAACTCAAATGCCGGATCGATACCGAGATCGAGGTGGACTACGTGCGCAACGGTGGCGTGCTGCACTACGTGCTACGCAATCTCGCCCGGGCGTCCTGAACCCTTCGCCCAAGACCTGCCGATCCCGCACGGCCCGCGCGGGATCGGTCCACCTCGACCGCTAGTTCGGCATCACCGCTGCCCGGTAGAGATGCCAGGTGGCATGGCCCAGGATCGGCACCACCACGACCAGGCCCAGCAAGGCGGGCAGCGCGCCGATCACCAGCCCTGCCGCGACAATGGCGCCCCAGACGGCCGTCGCCTCCGGGTTCTGCCGCGCCACCTCGATCGAGGTCGCCACGGCGACCGGCAGCCCCACGTTGCGGTCCAGCAGCAGCGGGAAGGACACCAGGCTGACCACCAGCACCAGCGCGGCGAAGACGAACCCGCTGGCGAGGCCGAGCAGGATCAGCGCATGTCCGCCCCCGGTCGTCAGCAGATCGTGCCCGAACGCACCGATCGAGGCGGGCACCGCCGGCCCCATGGTCAGCGCATACAGCCCGTCGGCGACCAGCAGCCAGACCACGAAGGTGGCGATCAGAAACAGGCCCAGCACGACCAGCGCCCCGAACGCCGGCTCGGCGATCACCGAAAAGGCATCGGCCCAACTCGCCTGCCCCATCCGCTCGCGCTTGCGGCTCATCTGGTATAGCCCGACCGCGGCCAGCGGCCCGAGCAGCGCGAAGCCCGAGACCATCGGGAAGATCATCGGCAGCATGCTCTGGTGAAAAGCCATCCAACTCAGCCCCAGGCCGATGACCGGATAGAACAGGCATAGAAACACCACGTCGGTCCGCATCGCCTGGAAATCCGCCAGCCCGCGCATCAGGGCGCGGCGGATGTCCGCCAGGCCGATATGGCGCACCCGCGGGCGCCGCAGCGAAGGATCGCCGCCGAGCGTTCCGGTCATCTGGGCAACATGCGCCCCCGCCCCGGCAAGCGATTTCGCCGTCCATGACAGCGGATTGCCAATTGTCTGAACCATGCCGCCCTCCTCTGGCGAGGCAATCCGGCGGGCTCGCGCAGCCCCTTGCACCGGGTCTGGCGCGCCGGAATGCAGCTTCAGGTTGCGACAAATTAGCACAGGCAGCGACGACTGTCGCCTGGGCAACCCGCGGCCCGGCCGGTTTCGGCTAGTTCTCCGCCGCCTTCCGCAGCGCGGGCTCGATGGTCGAGGCCAGCACATCCTCGGTGATCGGCCCAGGGAAGCGCAGGATCACCTTGCCCTGGCCATCGATGACGAAGTTCTCCGGCACGCCATAGACACCCCAATTGAGCGCCATCTGTCCCTCCGGATCGGCCCCCATCGCCTTGTAGGGGTCGCCCACCTCGGCCAGGAATCCTAGCGCCGCGCCGGGCTTGTCCTTGTAGTTCACGCCGAAGATCTCGACGCCCTGCGCCGCCAACTTGCCGAGGTTGCCCGCCTCCGCCCTGCACGGCAGGCACCAGGAGGCCCAGAAGTTCACGATCTTCACCTTGCCGTCGCGCAGGCTCGCATCGGTGAAGGGCGCGCCGTCGCCCAATCGGATCAGTGCCACGGTCGGCGCCGCACGGCCGACCAGCATCGACGGCAACGCCTGCGGATCCTTGCGGTTCATGCCGACCCAGAACAGCCCGGCCAGCGCCAGGAACGCCAGGGGTGGCACCAGCATCAAGGGCCTAATCCGCATGCTTGCCCCTTCCCTGGCGCGCCTCGACCTCGTCGAGCTGCCGGCGCACCACGCGGCCGCGCAGCCAAGTCACCACCACCAGGAACACGATCAGCGCCAGCGCCGCGGCATAGGCCGACAGCACCGTGACTTCGTATTTGCCCAGCACCAGATCCGGGTTCGTCACGCCATCCGCTCCCGCGCCAGCAGCGCCTGCAGCCGGCGCGCGCGAATCTCGGTCCGGGTCCGCACCAACACCATGGTCACGAAGAAGCACAGGAAGCCGCCGATCGAGATCATCAGCGGATACCAATAGGCGTCGGCCACATGCTGCTTCTGCATTAGCGTCAGGCTTGCCCCTTGGTGCAGCCCCTGGTTCCAGAAGTTCACCGCATAGCGGCTGAGGATCGCGAAAACCGAACCGACGAGGCACAGAACCGAGGTCAGATCCGCCGCCGTATCGGGATCCTCGATCGCCTCCCAAAGCGCGAGATAGCCGAGATAGAATAGGAACAGGATCAGGAACGAGGTCAGCCGCGGATCCCAGGCCCACCAGGTGCCCCACATCGGTTCGCCCCAGATCGCCCCGGTGATCAGCGCGATCAGCGTCATCGTCGCGCCGATCGGCGCCGCCGCCTTGGCGGCCAACGCGCTCACGTGGTGCCGGCGGACCAGCCAGACCAGCGAGGCGACCAGCATCATCAGCCAGGCGTTGATGCCGAGCATCGCCGCAGGCACATGCAGGAAGATGATCTTCACGGTCGAGCCCTGGTTTTCCTCCGGCGGCGTGAAGGCGAACCCCCAGACCAGCCCGACCGCCATCAGCACCGCCGTCAGCGGCACCAACCAGCGCAGCAGCCGGCCCGAGGTCTGCATGAAGATGACAGGGTTGGCGTATTTCCAGATCGACATGAAGGCTGTTTAGGTCCTTTCCGACGCGATCTCAATTCAAACCCGCGCGGGGTCTCAGCGCAAGTTGACGCGCAGCGCCGCTGCAGAGGCGAAGGGCAGCAGCGCCGCCGCCCCCGCCGTGATCCCCGCCAAGAGCAGCACCGGCACCCCCAGCGCCTGGCCCGCGGCACCGCGCTTGACCACCTCGGCGCCGAAGATCAGCGTCGGCACATAGAGCGGCAAGACCAAGAGCGACAACAAAAGCCCCCCCCGCTTCAGCCCCACCGTCAACGCCGCCCCAAAGGTGCCGATCACCGACAGCGCCGGGGTCCCCAGCAGGAGGCTCAGCACCAGCCAGGGATAGCCCGGCCCCGGCAGGTTCATCAGCAGCGCCAGCACCGGCGCGGCGATCACGAGCGGCAGGCCGGTGGTGATCCAATGCGCCAGCGCCTTCATCGAGACGATGCCCTCCGGCGGGATCGGCGCGGTGGCCAGCAGGTCGAGCGTGCCGTCCTCATGGTCGAGCGCGAAGATACGGTCGAGCGACAGCAGGCAGGCGAGCAGCGCCGCCACCCAGAGGATGCCCGGCGCGATCTTGGCCAGTGTGCCGCCCTCCGGCCCAACGCCGAGCGGCACCAGCACCACCACCACCAGGAAAAAGCCGAGCCCCAGCCCGAAGCCGCCGCCCGCCCGCACCGCCAGCCGCAGATCCCGGGTCAGCAGCGCGATCATAGGAAGGCCTCGTCGAAAGCGCCCTTCAGCCCGCCCGCCTCCGGCGCCCGCGCCTTGTGCGGCGTCAGGTCGAGCACGTCGGCCTCCGGCAGGCCGAGATCGATATGGGTCGCAATCA
>JAKAJW010000411.1 GCA_021813645.1 Pseudomonadota bacterium
CACGCCAGCCGCATCGAGGTCGAGCTTCACGCCGATTTTTCCATTACGATCAAGGACAACGGCCGCGGCATCCCGATCGACCCGCATCCCAAGTTCCCCGGCAAGTCGGCGCTCGAGGTGATCCTCTGCACGCTGCATGCCGGCGGCAAGTTCTCCGGCAAGGTCTATCAGACCTCGGGCGGGTTGCACGGCGTCGGCGCCTCGGTGGTCAACGCGCTGTCGGACCGGCTGCGGGTCGAGGTGGCGCGCAACCGCGAGCTTTACGCGCAGGAGTTCTCGCGCGGCAAGCCTCTGGGACCGTTGGAGAAAATCGGCCCCGCCCCGAACCGCCGCGGCACCGCCACCACCTTCCACCCCGACCCCGAGATCTTCGGCCACCACCAGTTCAAGCCGGCCCGGCTGCTGAAGATGGTGCGCTCCAAGGCCTATCTGTTCTCCGGCGTCGAGATCCGCTGGAAAAGCGCCGTCCCCGATGGCGACACGCCGATGGAGGCGGTCTTCCACTTCCCCGGCGGCCTGGCCGATTATCTCTCCGAAACGCTTGGCAAATCCGCCACTTACGCCGACCGTCCCTTCGCCGGCCGGGTCTCGTTCCAGGACAAGTTCAACGTCCCCGGCCAGGTCGAATGGGCGATCAACTGGACCCCGTCGATGGACGGCTTCACCCAGTCCTACTGCAACACCGTGCCCACCCCCGAGGGCGGCACGCATGAGGCCGGCTTCTGGTCCGCCATCCTCAAGGGCATCCGCGCCTATGGCGAGCTGGTGAAGAACCGCAAGGCCAACGAGATCACCCGCGACGACCTCCTGACCGGCGGCTGCGCCCTGGTCTCCTGCTTCATCGCCGAGCCGGAATTCGTCGGCCAGACCAAGGACCGCCTCGCCACCGTCGAGGCCGCCCGCCTGGTCGAAGGCGCCGTGCGCGACCATTTCGACAACTGGCTCGCCGCCGACACCAAGGCCGCCGGCGCCATTCTCGACTTCCTGGTGCTGCGCGCCGAGGAACGCCTGCGCCGCCGGCAAGAGAAGGAAACCCAACGGAAATCCGCCACCAAGAAGCTGCGCCTGCCGGGCAAGCTGGTGGACTGCTCGGCCACCAACCGCGAGGGCACCGAGCTGTTCCTGGTCGAGGGCGACTCGGCCGGCGGCTCCGGCAAGGCGGCGCGCAACCGCGAGACCCAGGCGCTCTTGCCGCTGCGCGGCAAGATCCTCAACGTGCTGGGTGCGGCCTCCGCCAAGATGGGCCAGAACCAGGAGATCAACGACCTCTGCCAGGCGCTCGGCACCGGCATGGGCACCAAGTTCAACCTCGACGACCTGCGCTACGACAAGGTCATCATCATGACCGACGCCGACGTCGACGGCGCCCATATCGCCTCGCTGCTGATGACTTTCTTCTTCACCCAGATGCGGCCCCTGATCGACAAGGGCCACCTCTATCTCGCCTGCCCGCCGCTGTTCCGGCTGACCCAGGGCGCGAAGCGGGTCTATTGCCTGGACGAGGCCGAGAAGGCAGCCTGGCTGGCCAAGGGCCTCGGCGGCAAGGGCAAGATCGAGGTGAGCCGCTTCAAGGGCCTCGGCGAGATGGACGCCAAGGACCTGAAGGACACCACGATGAACCCCGAGACGCGCAAGCTGATCCGGGTGACGATCAACGAGGAGGAACCGGGCGAGACCGGCGACCTCGTGGAACGGCTGATGGGCAAGAAGCCGGAACTGCGGTTCCAGTACATCCAGGAGAACGCGCGGTTCGTGGAGGAGCTGGACGTATAGCCCCACGCCCGCCCCCGTCCCTCGGGCGAGGGAACGACCGCTTCGCTGAGGTGACGCCGGTCGCGGCGCCCGGCCGGCGCCGGGACCGCGGTCGCACTACTTCTTCGCCGGCGCCTGGAGCCCCTCCACATATTCCGCCAAAACGACGAGCTGGATCGGTGTCGGCGTCATCACCCCGCCCCCGGTGTCCACCAGCACGTTCGGCCCGGTCAAAAGCGGGTCGAACACCGGCATGATCTCGCCGCCGTGCTTGCCGGCGCGGGTGAAACCGTCGATCCAGCTCATCACCTTCACCCGCGGAAAGACGCCGCCGTTCTTCGCCGCGATCTGGGTCAGGTCTGCCGGCTTGCGCGCCAGCCCCACCGCCGAAGGGCCGTCGCCCCGGCCGCTCGCCCCGTGGCAGCCGGCGCAATAGTCGTGATAAAGCGCCGCACCGTTCGCCTGCGGCTGCACTTCGCACGCCGCCAGCCCGAACGCCGCCGCCCCGAGGCCCGCCAGTGCCAATAGTCCCCGTCTCACAGTCATGCCCGCCTCCCGCTTTGCCGCCATCCTGGCAGGTCGCGGCCGCACCGACTTTGATCGAAGTCATCCCAAGTCGGTGAACGTCGGTGCAAAATCGGTGCGAAAGCGGTGTCGCTGCGGTATCGCTCTCAAGCCGACCAGCCGTCCCTTGCCCTCCCCCGCCGAAGAACCCATGTTCGGCGGGCAAAGCGGAGAAGCCCATGACCTATACGATCGATCGCCTGATCCCCGCCAACCTGACCGCTGTCGAGGCCCGCGTGCGCGAGGCGCTGAAAGCCAAGGGCTTCGGCGTGCTGACCGAAATCGACGTCGCCGCCACGATGAAAGCCAAGCTCGACAAGGACTTGCCCGGCTACCGCATTCTCGGCGCCTGCAACCCGAAAATGGCCTTCGGCGCCATCGGGCTGGAGCCGCGCGTGGGTGCCATGCTGCCCTGCAACGTCATCCTGCGCGAGGTCGCGGGCGGCACCGAAGTCTCGGCGATCGATCCGGTGGCCTCGATGGCGGCGATCCCGAACCCCGAGCTGAAGGCTCTCGCCGGCCAGGTGCGCGACATGTTGGCCGAGGCCGTCGCCGCGGCCTGAACCGGGCTTGCCATCGCCGAAGACCACCGCATCTTCTGACCGGGCCGCCCTGGCGAGGGGCGGCCAATTCCTTGGAATTGCACGTGAAGGACCCCCAAGATGACCTCCTCCAAATTGTTCACGCCCGCCCGTTTCGGGGCGCTCGAATTGGCCAACCGCATCGTCATGGCGCCGCTAACCCGCAACCGCGCCCGCCCCGAGGATGACGTGCCCGGCCCGCTGGCGCCGACCTATTACGCGCAGCGCGCCTCGGCCGGCCTGATCATCAGCGAAGGCAGCCAGATCTCGCCCGAGGGCAAGGGCTACGCCTGGACCCCGGGCATCTACAGCCCGGCCCAGATCGAGGGCTGGAAGGCGGTCACCGAGGCGGTCCACGCCAAGGGTGGCCGCATCGTCCTGCAGCTCTGGCATGTCGGCCGCGTCTCGCACAACGCGCTGCAGCCGGGCGGCAGGGCACCGGTCGCCCCCTCCGCCATCCGCGCCGAAAGCCGCACCTTCGACGGCAATGGCTTCACCGCCACCGCCGAGCCGCGCGCGCTCGAGTTGGCGGAGATTCCGGCCCTCGTCGAGACCTATGCCCAGGGCGCCCGCAACGCCCGCGCCGCCGGCTTCGACGGTGTCGAGATCCACGGCGCCAACGGCTACCTGATCGACCAGTTCCTGCGCGACGGCTCGAACCAGCGCACCGACGCCTACGGCGGCTCCATCGCCAACCGCACCCGCTTCCTGTTCGAGGTGGTGGAGGCGGTCGCCGGCGCCATCGGCGCCGACCGCACCGGCCTGCGGCTGAGCCCGATGTCACCCTCGAACGGCATTTCCGACAGCGATCCGATGGCGGTCTTCAGCCACGCCATCAAGGGCCTGAACCGCTTCGGGCTGGCCTATCTGCACATGGTGGAAGGCGCCACCCAGGGCTCGCGCGAGACCCCGCGCGGCACCGAAATGGCCGAACTGCGCGCGCTCTACGACGGCAACTACATCGCCAACAACGGCTACACCCGCGCCATGGCGATCGCCTCGGTGGACAGCGGCGCCGCCGATGCCGTGGCCTTCGGCCGCGCCTTCATCTCCAACCCTGATCTGGTGGCTCGGCTTGCCGCCGACGCGCCGCTCGCCGAGGGCGACCGCGCGACCTATTACGGCGGCGGCGCCGCCGGCTATACCGACTATCCGACGCTGGCCGAGGCCGCCTGAGGCCCCGCGCCCGCAGGGGCCGCGCCCGGCGCGGCCCCGTCTTTCCAGCTCAGCCCTTCCAGAGCCCGTCGCGAACCAGATCGTCCATCGTCTGGCGGATCGCCGCCTCGAGGATGTCCACGACCTGGTCGATCTGCGCCCGGGTGATGACCAGCGGCGGCGAGATCACGCACATCTGGATAAGCGGCCGCACCAGCAGACCGCGTTCCTGGCAATGCTGGTCGATCCGCTTGCCGACCTCGAGATCGAGCGCCAGCGGCGTCCGCCCGGCCTTCTCGGCCACGCATTCGACGCAGCCCATCAGCCCCTGGCCGCGCACTTCGCCCACCAGGTCGAGCGCCTCCAGCCGCTTCAGCGCCGCCTGGAAATAGGGCGCCGTCTCGCGCACCTGGGCCAGCAGCCCGCCCTCCAGCAGGTCCAGATTGCGCAGCGCCACGGCGCAGCCGATCGGATGGCTGGAATAGGTCAGACCATGGGCAAAGGCCGCCTCGGGATGGTTCGAGGCGCGCAGCTCTTCCAGCAGACGGGCCGAGATCATCGTGCCGCCCAGCGGGAAATACCCCGAAGTGACCCCCTTCGCGAAGGTGATCATATCGGGCTCGATGCCGAAAACCTCTTGCGACGAGAAGACCTCGCCAAGCCGGCCGAAGGCGGTCACGACCTCGTCGGCGATAAACAGGATGTCGGCCGCGCGGCAAAGCTCGCGCATCCGCGGCAGATAGCCCGGCGGCGGCACCACGACACCGCCCGAGGCCAGGATCGGCTCGGCGATGAAGGCGCCGATCCGATCCGCGCCATGGGTCTCGATTGCCTGGCGGAACTCCTCCACCAGCTGATCGGTGAAGGCCTCCAGGCTCATCCCATCCGGCCGCCGGAACGGATCGGGGCACGAAAGCCGGATCAGCCGATCCTGATCGGAGTCCATCCAGCTCTGGTCGCGCGGCCGACCGTTCAACGCGCCGGCGAGATAGGTCGAGCCGTGGTAGGCGCGGTCGCGGGTGACGATCAGCTTCTTCTCCGGCCGCCCCTTCACGTTGTTGAAGAACATCATGAAGCGCAGCGCCGTCTCCACCGCGGAGGAACCGCCGGTGGTGAAGAAGGCATGGGCCAGATCGCCTGGCGCATGGCCGGCCAGCCGTTCGGCCAGCTGCACCGCCGGGGCCGAGCTGGTGTACCAGGGCGAGTTGTAGCTCAGCGCCTCGGCCTGCTCCCGCATCGCCTCGATCAGCTCGGCGCGCCGGTGGCCGACGTTCACGCACCACATGCCGGCCGGGCCGTCGATCAGCCGCCGCCCCGCCTCGTCGGTGACATAGACGCCGTCGCCGTCCCCCACCATGCCAAGCGCGCCGCGGCCGATCTTGCCCGCCTGGGCCCAGGGCGCCAGGAGGTGCCCCCCCCCGCGCTCCCGCAACGCGACCATTTCATCTGCCAAGGCCAAAGCCTGCCGGCTCCCCGACATTTCCATCTCCATGCTGGTTTGATTCTGATTGTGATTAGAACAAGACTATGAAATTAATTATATTAATTCGATACGATTGAACAGACATTCATTCAATATTCTGTCATCCGCGGCGCCAGGCACGGCGCTGCCGTCTGCTTCGTCCCGGAAATCCTTGGGAAATCTTCGGCCCGCGCCAGGGCGCGGGCTAATCTGCCGCCAGCGGCCCCTGCGGCCCGAAATGCCGCGGGAAGGCGGCGACCAGGGCCGCCACCGCCGCCGCCTGCGCCTCTTCCCGGCGCAGACGCGGATCCATCATCAGCCGGACCCAGAGCCCCTCCAGCATGGCGCAGATCGCCAGCGTCAGCGCCGCCGCCTCGGCCTCGGTCGTCCCCTCGAGTTCGGCCACCAGCCCCTGGACGCTGCTCTCGAACCGATCGTCGCGCGCGCCGCAAAGTGCCTGGTAGGTCGGCCGCGATTTCGCTTCGCCCCAGAAGGCGCACCAGGCCGCGATCTTGCGGCGGGTGCAGACCCGGCGGTCGAAATCGGCAGCAACCACCGCCCAAAGCCGCGCCGCCGCGCTCGCCCCGGCTTTGGCCAACGCCGCCTCGACATGGGCGGTATATTCCTCGGCGAGAAACTGCAGCGTGGCGATCAGCAGGTTCTCCTTGCTCTCGAAATGGAAGTTCACGATGCCGCGCGACAGGCCGGCGCCTTCGGCGACATCGGCCAGGGTGGTCTCGGCGTAGCCGCGCTTGGCAAGACTGTCGATCGTCGCCTCGATCAGCTGCTGGCGCCGGGCCTCCTTGGTCACCTTCCGCGCGCGTCCCGCCGCCGCGACCGGCGTCGCGGCCCCACCGCCGCCCGGCATCACGCCGCCTCCGGCGGCTTCCAGCCGCGCAGATGGGTCGGGCAATGCTCGCCCGTATCGAGCACGATCTGCATCGCGCGCCAGGTCTTCAGGTTCTTCTGCACGTAGTCCTCGCCGACCGCCGAAACCGCCTCTGCATAAAGCGGTCCGGCCAGCCGTTCCAGTTCCTGCCGCGCCTGGGCGCGATACCAGCCGTTGCGGCTCTCCGTCGTCACCGCCACCAGGCCGGCCGCCGTCATCGCCCGGGCATAGCGCGCCGGCGAGGCCATGCCGAAGCTCAGCCCCTCGGCGGCGATATAGGCGCGCATCTCGGGACTCGGCGCCCCCTCATGCGCGATCAGCCAATCCGAGGCGGCGAACACCCCGCCCGGCTTCAGCACCCGGGAGATCTCAGCAAACAGCGCCTCCTTGTCGGCCACATGGACCAGCGCATCCTTGGAGAAGACCACGTCGAACGCTGCGTCGGCGAAGGGCAAGGGCCCTGGCCGACCGAGGACGAACCGCACGTCGGCCGCTTCGGCCGCCGCCCGCGCCTTGGCCGCCGCGATCACCGGCGCCTCGACGTCGTAGCCGGTCACCCGTGCGCCACGGGTGCGGGCGATCTGCAAGGCGCCGCCGCCCACCCCACAGCCCAGGTCGAGCAACTTGCGCCCGGCGAGGTCGAGCCCGGCCAGCACCCGTGCCACCTCCCCCGGCCCTCCCGGCGAGAGGTATCCCTCGCCCCAGAGCACCGCCAGAAAGCGGATCGCCCGATCGTCATATTCTGGCTCCACCGCCGTCAAGGCCGCCTCCGTGCCGCGCACATCTGCCCGTCCACCGGCCCGAATGCTACAGCAGGCGCCCCCCCGTGCAACCGTTTCGCGCCCCCGCCGGGCCGACCGCCGGCCATGCACCCAAT
>JAKAJW010000378.1 GCA_021813645.1 Pseudomonadota bacterium
GGCGGCGGCCGGGGCCGAATGCGTTATGATCCAAAGCGCCGACTCGATGATCGACGCCAAGAAGATCGACAACCACAGGGTGGACAGCGGCACCTGATAGTGCCCGGTCCAGGCGTAGAGGCTTCTGTTGATGATAAAGACCAGGGGCGCATAGACGGTGGCTAGCGCCGCCGATACCACCACCCCGCGGGTCCAGGGCCGGTGACCGTCGAGCCAGGGGCGAAGCGCCCGCCGACACAGCCGGGCCGCGACCATCGCCGCCCCCAGGAAGACGGCCCAATAGATCAGACGCCCCACCGGCGCGAACTGGGCATAGGTATCGAACGGCCCGACGACGGCTACCAGTGCGGAAAAGACCGCCCATAGCGAAAGAACACGCTGCGTATAGGTTTTCTTCATCCCGACAAGGAGGCTGCAAAGACGTTGGCGAAAACTCGTGCCGTTCTGTGAATGGCCTTGGTGGAAATACCAGCCCATGTCACATTCCACAAGTGTCGCTTATACTTTAGTATATGCGCCTTGACGCTTTCGAGCCGCTCACGCGGTCAGACCGGCTGGCTCCGGCAGCCCGTTGGCGCGGCAGCAGGCGGTCAGCGTATTGGCCAGCAAGCAAGCGATGGTCATCGGTCCGACGCCCCCCGGCACAGGCGTGATCGCGCCGGCCACCTGCACGGCCGAAGCGAAATCGACATCGCCCACCAGCTTCTCCTTTCCGTCGCGCTCGATCCGATTGATTCCAACGTCGATCACGGTCGCGCCGGGCTTGATCCAGTCGCCCGTCACCATCTCGGGCCGACCGACCGCGGCGATCACGATGTCCGCCCGCCGGCACAGTCCGGGCAGGTCGCGGGTGCGGGAATGCGCGATGGTGACGGTGCAGCTGTCGGCCAGCAAAAGCTGCGCCATCGGCTTGCCGACGATGTTCGAACGGCCAATCACCACCGCATCGAGCCCCGCGAGCTTGCCGAGCCGGTCGCGCAGAAGCATAAGACAGCCTAATGGCGTGCAGGGCACCATGGCCTTCTGCCCGGTTCCCAGAAGCCCGACATTCGAGATGTGGAAGCCGTCCACATCCTTTGCCGGGTCGATGGCATTGATGACCAGGTCGGCGTTGATATGGGCCGGCAGCGGCAGTTGGACGAGAATGCCATGCACCGCCGGGTCGGCATTCAACCGCCGCACCAAGGCCAAGAGCTCCACCTCGGGCGTTTCAGCCGGCAGTTTGTGCTCGAAACTGGCCATGCCGGCTTCGACCGTCTGCTTGCCCTTGGAACGGACGTAGACCTGGCTGGCCGGATCCTCGCCGACCAGAACGACGGCCAGGCCCGGGACGATGCCACTGTCGGCCGTCAACTTGGCGACATGCGCCGCGACCTGCGCCCGGACCTTGGCCGCAAATGCCTTGCCATCGATGATCGCTGCCGTCATTCCGCTTCACTCCGTCTCCGACCAAGTCTGCCGGTAATGGTCCATCTGCTTCCGAGTCGCCAGCGCCGGTTTCGCATCGGTGCCGCGCCCTTGCCTGCCGGACGCGGGCCGGAACGGGCGCGAAGCTTACCGCCGCTTCGGCGCATTGCGCGGCCGTTTGGCTCCAAGCCGGGGGCGCATTCAGGCAGTGCCGCAGACGACCGCCTCGATCCTGGCCGCATCCGGCCGCGCCCCGCCTGGCTGACCCTCGCCTAGAACAGGCCTTCGATATTGCCCTCGGCGTCGAGCCGGATGACTTCAGCCGACGGCACCTTGGGCAGGCCTGGCATGGTCATGATCTCGCCGCAGATCACGACGATGAACCCAGCGCCGGCCGACAGGCGCACCTCGCGCACCGGCACCGAATGGCCGGTCGGGGCGCCGCGCAGGTTCGGATCGGTCGAGAAGCTGTATTGCGTCTTCGCCATGCAGACCGGGAAATGGCCGTAGCCTGCCGCCTCCCAGGCCTTGAGCTGATCGCGAATGGCCTTGTCGGCGATCACCTCGTCGGCATGGTAGATGCGCTTGGCGACCGTCTCGATCTTCTCAAACAGCCCCATCTCGTCGGGGTAGAGCGGCGAGAAGTCGGCCTTTCCGCCCTCGGCCAGGTCCACCACCTTGTGGGCCAGATCCACGATCCCGGCCGAACCTTTTGCCCAGTGCTTGCACAGGATGGCTTCCGCCCCCTGGCTTGCCACATACTCCTTCACAGCCTGGATTTCGGCTTCGGTATCGCTATGGAAATGGTTGATCGCCACCACCACCGGCACGCCAAAGCTCTTCACATTCGCGATGTGCCGGCCGAGGTTCGGGCATCCCTTCTTCACCGCCTCGATATTTTCGACGCCGAGGTCGGCCTTGGCGACGCCCCCGTTCATCTTCATCGCCCGAACGGTGGCCACAATCACTGCGGCCGAAGGTTTCAGCCCGGCCTTGCGGCATTTGATGTCAAAGAATTTCTCGGCTCCCAGATCGGCGCCAAAGCCCGCCTCGGTCACCACATAATCGCCGAGCCGCAGCGCGGTGTTGGTCGCGATCACCGAGTTACAACCATGGGCGATATTGGCGAATGGCCCGCCATGCACAAAGGCCGGGTTGTTTTCTAGCGTCTGCACCAGGTTCGGCTGCATCGCGTCCTTCAGAAGGACCGTCATCGCGCCGTCGGCCTTAATGTCGCGGCAATAGACCGGTGTCTTGTCTCGGCGATAGGCCACAACGATATCGCCCAGCCGCTTCTGCAGATCGTCGAGGTCATTGGCCAGGCACAGGATCGCCATCACCTCCGAGGCAACGGTGATGTCAAAGCCGGTCTGGCGGGGAAAGCCGTTCGCCACACCGCCGAGCGACACCACGATGTCGCGCAAGGCGCGGTCGTTCATGTCCATGACCCGGCGCCAGACCACGCGGCGCTGGTCGATGCCCTGTTCGTTGCCCCAGTAGATGTGGTTATCGATCATTGCTGACAGCAGGTTGTGCGCCGAAGTGATCGCATGGAAATCGCCGGTGAAGTGGAGGTTCATCTCCTCCATCGGCACGACCTGCGCCATGCCACCGCCCGCCGCGCCGCCCTTCATCCCAAAGTTCGGCCCGAGCGAGGCCTCGCGGATGCAGATCACCGCCTTCTTGCCGATACGGTTCAAGCCGTCGCCCAGGCCCACGGTGGTCGTGGTTTTGCCTTCACCCGCCGGCGTCGGGTTGATCGCCGTCACCAAGATCAGCTTGCCGAGCGGCTTGTCAGTCAGCGACTGGATGAATTCCTGGCCGACCTTCGCCTTGTCATGGCCATAGGGAAGCAGATGCTCCGCCGGGATCCCGAGTTGGGCGCCGATCTCTTGAATCGGCTTCTTCTTCGCTTCCCGCGCGATCTCGATATCGGTCTTGACGGCCATGCCAGCGCTCCCTGCGGGCCCGCCCTTCCGGAACATGCGTCGCGGGCCATTCGATACCTTCCGGCTATACTGACCTAGCCGCCGCTGGGAAGGGGTGATTGCGACCCGTTCCGCGTCAAATTCGCCAGGTGGCGTTTCCGAACCGCAACGGGGGGCTCAACGGCCGGATCGGTTCAGCAGAAACCGCGGTCATTCCGTGGCTTTGCGTTCCGCCGCCAGGGGCGCCCAGACCGGTTGATCCGGCACAAAGAGCCTGAGACGGTCGCCAAGGGCTAGCCGTCCTTCTCGTTCCACCCAGGCCGTCACGCCGCGCCGGCCGCGCGCGGCGGCCTTAAAGCGCGCCCCAAAGCCGGGGTGGGATGTCTCGATCACCCTCGCGGGCAACTGACAGGGCCGGTTTTCCATATCGATTGCCAGCGTCACCCCATCCGGCCCCTGCAGCCGCGAGGATGGCGGCACATGGCTGAAGTCCGGCAGCCCTTCCACCACCACGCTGGCGCCGAGCCAGGCTGGGTCGACCGCCTCGATCCCCATGGTAGCGGCGATCGCCGCCAATTCCTCGGCCGAAACCATGGAGAGTTGCCGCGTGTTGCGGATCGGCGTGCCGCGCGGATGCAAATCGATCACACGCGAACAGGATGGCCGCGTTTCGCCGCCATGCGCCTCGCCCTCCGGCCCGGCGAAGCTCAGCGTCAAGCGGTCGACCGGCATCGAGGCAAGCGCAACCTGCCGGTCGGCGACACGCCCCAGCCAAGCCACGTTGCAGCCGAAGGCTGTGGGGGCAAGCGCCGGCATCAGTCCGCCACCCGAAGCACGAAGAAACAACGCCGAAACGGGAAGAGCGCCCCACCGTCGGGCAACAGGGGATAGGCGACCGAAAGCGCTTCGTCATAGGCGACGACAAAGGCCTCGACCTCTGCTGCCGAAAGCTTCTCGACGAAGGGCCGCATGGCGGTTGCCTCGGTGAAGCGCCGCACCGGGTGGCCTTCGGCAGAGGGTCCGAGCCGCTGCACGTATTCGGTTTCCCAAGCAGTGATTTGTCCCAGGCCCGAGAGCATCCGCCAATAGGCCTCGGCAGGTTGTACTGGCGGTTGCCAGCCGACGAAATCGAAGCGGTCAGGGAACAACGAGGCGGCGATATCGCGCAGGAAGCGATGCGATGGCGCTGCCGTCTGGCGCGGCATCTGCACGGCCAGCGTGCCGCCCGCCGCCAGATAGCTGGCCAGCCTCGGCAGAAGTGTCGCGTGATCCCCGAGCCAGTGCAGCGCAGCGTTGGAAAAGATCAAGGCTGGTGGGTGACGAGGGGCCCAAGCGGAAATGTCGGCCTCAACCAGCACCTCGTAGAGACCCAAGCCTTGCGCCTTGGCAAGCATGGCTGGAGATGCGTCCACGCCAATCAGCGGCCGGGCCGGAAAATGCACAGCCAGCGTTTCCGCAACCGCGCCGCTGCCGCAACCGAGATCGATCACGGCCCCATCGGGCAAGCCACGGATCTGAGCGGCCAGATCCAGTGCCGGCCGCAGCCTTAGATCCTCGAACCGGGCGTAGCGTTCAGGATTCCAGTCCGTTTTCGGCCCCGCCATCGCCCCCCCCCCGCAGCGGCCAGGCGCACGATCGCGCCCGATTGTGCCGGCCCCCAAAAATGTCGAGGGCCCCGCACAATCGCACGGGGCCCGGATTGCTTCTTTGCCTCAGGTGAGCGGCTCGGGCTCCAAGCCGCCTTCTGCCTTCGGCGGCTTGGGTTTCGTCTTCGGGATGGCGGTCAGGCTCGTCGGGGTCGGCCCCTGATCCTCACCATCGCCGCGGCCGAGAGGCTCTCCGCGGATCACCCGCGTGATCTCGGCCCCGGTCAGGGTCTCGTATTCCAGCAGGCCCTGGGCCAAGCGGTGCAGATCTTCCATCTTGTCGGTCAGTATCTGCTTGGCCCTCTCATACCCCTCATCGACGATTTTGCGGACCTCTTCATCGATCAGCTCCATGGTCTCCGGAGAGTGGGTAACGCCGCCCGAGTAGCTTCCCAGGTAGCTTTGCTGCTCATTGGCGTAGTCGATGTTGCCGAGCGGATCGGAGAAGCCAAATTGCGTCACCATCGCCCGCGCGATCTTGGTGACTTGCTGGATGTCCGACGCCGCGCCCGAGGTCACGTTCTCCTTGCCGAAGATCAGCTCTTCCGCGACCTTGCCGCCCATCGCCATGGCGATCTTTGACTTGTACTTGGTGTAGGTCACCGACAACTGATCGCGCTCCGGCAGCGACAGCACGAGGCCGAGCGCCCGGCCCCGCGGGATGATCGTAGCCTTGTGGATCGGGTCGTGCTGCGGCACGTTGAGCCCGACGATGGCATGGCCCGCCTCGTGATAGGCGGTCAGCTTCTTCTCGTCCTCGGTCATCACCATGGAGCGGCGCTCTGCCCCCATCATGACCTTGTCCTTGGCGCTCTCGAAGTCCTCCATGGTCACGAAGCGCCGGCCGACACGGGCGGCCATCAGCGCCGCCTCGTTCACGAGGTTGGCTAGGTCGGCGCCGGAGAAGCCGGGCGTCCCCCGCGCGATGATCCGGAGGTCGACATCCGGGCCAAGCGGGACTTTGCGCGCATGGACGCCGAGGATCTTCTCGCGACCCTTGATGTCAGGGTTCGGCACCTGGATCTGGCGGTCGAACCGACCGGGACGCAAAAGCGCCGGGTCGAGAACGTCGGGCCGGTTGGTCGCGGCGACGATGATGATACCCTCGTTCGCCTCGAAGCCGTCCATCTCGACCAGAAGCTGGTTCAGCGTCTGCTCGCGCTCGTCGTTGCCGCCGCCGTAGCCCACGCCGCGCGACCGGCCCACGGCGTCGATTTCGTCGATGAAGACGATGCAGGGCGCGTTCTTTTTCGCCTGCTCGAACATGTCGCGTACCCGGCTGGCGCCGACGCCAACGAACATTTCCACGAAATCCGAACCGGAAATCGTGAAGAACGGCACGCCTGCCTCGCCGGCGATGGCCCGCGCCAGAAGCGTCTTGCCGGTGCCCGGCGGGCCGACCAGCAGTGCGCCCTTCGGGATCTTGCCGCCGAGGCGCGAGAATTTCTGCGGGTTGCGCAGGAACTCGACGATCTCTTCGAGCTCCTCCTTGGCCTCATCGATGCCGGCCACGTCGTCGAAGGTCACCCGTCCCTGCTTCTCGGTGAGCAGCTTTGCGCGCGACTTGCCGAAGCCCATGGCCCCGCCTTTGCCGCCGCCCTGCATCCGGTTCATGAAGAACAGCCAGATGCCGATCAGCACGATGAAGGGCAGCCAGACGCCCAAGAGCGACATGAAGCCGGATTGCTGCTGCGCCTTGGCGTCGACAACCACGTTCTTTGCCAACAGCTTGTCGGTGACATTCTCGCCCTCGGGCTTGATCGTCATGTACTGCGAGCCCGACTTGTCACGCACCATGAGCCGCTCGCCGTCCATCGTGACGCTTGAGACGTCACCGTCGTTCAGCTTCTGCACGAAATCGGAATAGGGGACGGTGCGCGTGGCCATCGTCGTCTCCGATCCGCTGAACAGGTTGAAAAGGGCCAGGATCAGCAGAAACAGAACGACCCAGAATGCGATATTGCGCGCGTTGCCCACGGGGCTCCTCCTTGCAGACGGCGGACGCGCCAAGCGCGCCAAGCGCCGCCGATGTGCTTCCTGCCTAAAATAGAGATTAGTCGGGGGCGTTCAATGCGATAAAATCGAGAGAAAGTAGTCAGCTTCGCCACGGACGAGTTCCGCGCGCCAGCTAGCGGGGTTACCGGCGAGGGGAGCCGCGACGAGATCTGCCCCGCGCCAAACCGACGGAGAGGCCAGCAGGGTCGCGCGCCCGAGGCCAGTCTCTCGCCAGCGCGAACAAGTGGCGAGGCCGACCTCACCCAGCGCGGCGATCTCAAGCCCTGC
>JAKAJW010000210.1 GCA_021813645.1 Pseudomonadota bacterium
CCAGGCGTCGGCGCTCATGCAATCCTCGGCCAGGACGCTGACGGAGGCAAATCCGGCCGGAAGGGGCCGGCCGCGATCGGGGTCGATCAGATGGCCGAGGCGTCGGGGGCCGAGCTGGATCCAATGGCGATAGTCGCCCGAAGTCGCCACCGCCGTTTCCGTCAGCGCCAGCAGGGAGTGCGGCGCCCGCCGTTCCGGGTCCGGCGCCTCGACGGCCACCGCCCAGGGCGTGCCGTCGGGCTGGGAGCCGAGCGCGCGCAGCTCGCCGTCGATCGCCACCAGCGCCGCGTCGAGGCCGAAGGCGTGGGCGGTTTCGGCGAGCCGGTCGACGCCGAAGCCCTTGGCGATGCCGTTGAGGTCGAGCTGGATCGGGGCGTGCCGGCGGACGCGGGATCGGGCCGGGTCCAGCTCGACGACCTTATGGGCGTGGGGCCGCGCCGGCCGGGCGGCGGCCCTGATGGCGCCGGGATCGGCGGGGGGCGGGCCGAAGCCCCAGGCCCGGGCGGCATCGCCGATGCCGATGTCGAACGCGCCGCCCGAAGCCTCGCCGATCGCGAGGCCGGCGGACAGCACCTTCATCATCCCGGCCGGCACCCGGACCCAAGCGCCCGGCGCCGCCGCGTTCAGGCGGTTCAGATCGCTCTCCGGCTTCCAGGCCGACATCTGCCGGTCGACCTCGCCGACGGCCGTGGCCAGGGCGGCCTGCAGCGCGTTTGCCTCGAATCCGGCCGGCGCGTGGAACAGGGCCGACCACCGCGTTCCCATCGTCGGCCCGTTGAGCGCGTGCCGGGTGAGATCAGTAAATGTCTTCGACATAGCGATTTTCCCGCTTCAGCGTGGCGAGGCCGAGGCCCCGGGGCGCAAGGATCTCGGTCAGCGTCGCGGCGACGCCGGCGGCCATCTCGCGGCCGCCGCAGACCAGCACCTGGGCGCCCTTGTCGAGCAGGTCGAGGATGCGGCTGCGGTCCTGCGAAAGCGCATCCTGCACGTAGCGGCGGGCCTCCGCGCGGGAGAACGCGGTGGTGAGCCCGCTGAGCCGGCCCTCGGCCTGCCAGGCGTGGAGCTCCTCGGCATAGAGGAAATCGGAGTCTGGATGGCGGGCGCCGAAATAGAGATGCATCGGCCGGCCGGAACCGTTTGCGCGGATGAACCCGGCGAGCGGGCCGATGCCGCTGCCCGCCCCGATCAGGATGACCGGCCGGCCGCCGGTGGCCGGGCGGAATCCGGGGTTGCGGCGGACGAAGGCCCTGATGCTGTCGCCCGGCGCCAGCGCGAGGAGCTGGCCGGAGCAGAGCCCGCCGGGGAGCTGGCGCACGCAGATCTCGACGAAGCCGTCGCCGCGTGCGCTGGCGAGCGAGTAGAAGCGGGGGCGGGTGTCGCCTTCGGGCAGGACGCCGAGCAGATCGCCGGCGGCGAAGCGTGGCAGGGCCCGGTGGGTGAGGCGTGCCAGCATACCCTGCGGTGGAAGTGCGAAGCGGAGGATGGCGACGGGGGCCGGCGTCCCGGCGCCGTAGTCCCGCCGGGAGACGAGGCGCAGCGCGGTGCTGCGCGGCGGCCTCGGGTGGTGGCGAAGCGCGATCGGCTGGCCGAGGGCTTGCCCCAGGGCCCGGCCCCAGCGGGCAAAATCCTCGGACGATTGCCGGTTCACTTCGTCCGGCGGCAGGAGCATCGGCCAGCCGATCGCCTCGGCGGCCGCCGCGACGGCCCGGGCATAGCCGGAGAACGCGGGAAAGCTGCGGTCGCCGAAGCCCAGGACGGCCAGGGGGAAGCGCGGCGCCGAGGGCAGGGCGGCGACACGCTGCAGGAATCCCCGCGCCGAGGCGGGGGCGTCGCCGTCCGCGTAGGTCGCCGCGAGGACGAGGAGGCGCTGCGCCCGACCGTAGCGTTCCGGGGCGAAGGCGGACATCGGCGCGACATGGACCGCGTGGCCCGCCGCGCGCAGGGCGGCGTGCAGGCTGGCCGCGAAGCCCCAGGTGCTGCCGCCCTCGCTGCCGACGAGGAGGATCGTGTCGGCCTGGCCTGGCCGGGCGTTGGCGCGAATGCGCGGCGCCCCCGGCGCCCGCCGCGCCGTGAGCCCCAGACCGGAGATCGCCATGACCGGAACCGCCAGCGCCGCCAGCCCGAGCAGGAGGCCGAGGAGCCAGGCGCCTTCGCCGGTATGCAGGCGGTAGACCGTGTCCGTGAGCCGCTGCCAGGGTCCCGCCGCCGCCCAGGACAGGGTGGCGCCGGTGCCTTGGTCCACATAGCCGCTGCCCCGGTCCGTCTTCAGCGCGACGACATCGCGGGCGCGGCCGGGGATCGGCAGGGTCAGCTCGCGCAGCGCGGCCACCGGGGTCGCGACCAACAGCGGCATGTCGGAAAACCGAGCCCCAGTCTGCCCGCTGGCTGCGGCCGGAAAGCCGGGCGCGGCGGGGGCGGGGATGAGGTTGAACGTCGCCGCGGTCAAGAGGAGCGCGGTGACGGTCGAGAGCAGGAGGCCGGGCGCGGCGAGCCGCGCTGCCGCGACATGGAGGCGCGACCCCGGCGGGCCGGCAGGGCGGGCGAAAAAGCGGCGCCAGCCCCCCATGCGCCGGGCGGTCAAGCGCAGCCCGGAGATCGCCAGAACAAGGAGCGCAAGCGCGCCCGCCGCGGTCAGCAGCCGCCCGGCGTTGCCCAGGAAGAGCGCGCGATGCAGGTTGGTGAGCCAGCCCACGAAGGCCGAGGGGGTATAGGGCGCGACGGCCGCGCCGGTGGCAGGGTCGATGACGAAGGCCAGGTCGCGGCCGCGCTCGACGGCATAGGCGGTGATGCGGCCCGACGGCGCGCGGCGGATCTGCTCCACCGCCGGGAGCGCGGCAGCCACCTTTTCGGCCAGTGCGGCCACGCTGGCGCCCGGTTCGGCCGGGGCCGGCGCCGTCGCCCGGTCGAGCGCGGGAACCGCGGAGAGCATCGCGCCGCTCAGCGCCGCCACGACCAGGAGCGCGGCCGCGGCGAGGCCGAGGATCTTGTGGAGCTTGCGCAGCATCGGGCCGCCCTCCGGTCACATCTCGTAGGACAGGCTGGCGATATAGCGGCGGCCCGGTGCGGGCTTGCCCGCGCCGGAACTCGTCAGCGGCACGACGATGTCCGACGGGCTTTCGCGCAGGTTCTCGGCGGCGGCATCGATATGCAGCTCGTAGCCCGCGTCGAACAGCGCGTCGGCGAGATCGAGGGTGAAGCTCAGCGACCGGCCGGAGCCGACGCTGGCGCCGGTGATCCCGTTGATCTCGGCTAGGCTGCCCGCCGTGGCGCGATACCAATCGCTGAGGTGCTGGTAGTATTTCGTGCCGCCGCCGGCCATCCAGAGGCTACCCTTGTAGGCGCCCTGCGCGTCGGTGACGTAGACGGCGAGATAGGCGCCGTTGCCGCCGTAGTCGTTCAGCTGGGTCTTGAACGTCACCGGCCTGCCCCAGGCGAGGGCCGGCAATGTGAGCGCGGTGGTCAAGGCGAGGGCGGCGAGTTTCGTGGGCATCTTGGGGTCTCCTGTCTCAACGTCGCAAAGGGGGGCGGGCCCCGCCGGGGGACGAACGGCGGGGCCCCCGCACAGGCGTGGGACAACGTCCCGTGCGGATTCGGAGCCTGGATTGCTCAGGCGATGTCGTCCGGCCCTGGCGCGCGCTTCCGCCCGGTCACCATGGCGCGGGGAAGATTCTCGCGGTGGCGCAGGCTGGCGATGGCGACGCCGCCGAGATGCAGGACGACCAGCAGAAGCGTCAGGTTGGCGAGGGCGCCGTGGAGTTCCTCAATCGCCCCCTCGCCGGCCTCGCCGCGCGGGCCTTCGTCGTTTTCCTCGTCGGCGAAGGCGGGCGAGACCACCCCGGGCAGAGCCGGCAGCATGGCCATCCGCGTGGGCTCGGCGATGAGCCAGCCGGTGAAAGCGGTGCCCGACAGCGCCAGGAGCAGGGCGACGATCATGGCGGCCCCGGCCGGGTTGTGCCCCAGATAGCGCCGCTCGCGCCCACGGAGCATGGCGCCGAGGTAGCCCGCCACCGCGGCCGGTCCGCGGATGAATTGGGCGAAGCGCGCATAGCGCGGCCCGATCAGGCCCCAGATCAGGCGGAAGCCGATCAGCCCGGCCGCGACATAGCCCGCGGTCTGGTGTAGCGGCTGGCCTTCCTCGGAAGTCAGCCAGGCGACGGCGAAGGCGGCGACGAGGCTCCAGTGGAAGAGCCGGAGCAGGGGGTCCCAGACACGAACGGTCATTTCATCACCACACCGGCGCCACCCTTGCGAAAGAGCCCGTTATCCGGAGGCGCGACGGTTCCGGCCGCTGCCGCCCGTGGGCCTCGGCCGCCGCCGTCGTCATCTTCCTCGCCGTCCTCGTGCTCGTGCTCGTCCTCGTGCTCCTGGGCCACCCTGAGCACGGCAAGGGTCTCGGGATCGACGCGCGCCTTCACCCCGCGGCCTTCGGAATCGAGCGCCTGGATGGCGTAGCAGCCGTTCTCGGCCCGGACCCGGCCATCGGTCCAGCCCTGCTTTTCCGCCAGTTGGCGCAGGGCTTCGCGCGGTTGCCAGTCCGCCATGGGCGCGCTGCACTCGTCTTCGTCGGCCGCGGCTACTCCGGCAAAGCCCAGCCCCGCCAGGCCGAAAGCGGCCAGGCTGGCCGCGAGGATCAGGGGTCGTCTCATCATTACCTCTCCCGCTTCGAATTGCGTTAGGCTCATATGGCCGGGCAAGCTGACGCCTGGCTGAAGCCGATGCGCTATCGTCTTCAGCGGAGCTTCAGCTTCCGCGGCCAGGAAGGGCGGCAGAAAGAAGGGATGGGCGGGTAGGATGCGCGTTCTGCTGATCGAAGACGACAAGGACCTTGGGGCGGACGTGCGCGATCACATCCAGGCCGAGGGCCATTCGCCCGACTGGGTGACCCGGCTCGCCGATGCGCGGTCGAGCCTTGCCGCCGTGCCCTACGATCTCGTGCTGCTCGACCTCATGCTGCCGGACGGCCGGGGCATCGCCTTCCTGCGCGAGATGCGGGCGCGCGGCGACGTGACGCCGGTGATCATCCTCACCGCGCTCGACCAGATCAGCGACCGCATCGCGGGCCTCAATGCGGGGGCGGACGATTACCTGGTCAAGCCGTTCGACCTCAGTGAGCTCTCAGCCCGGCTGAACGCGGTGGCGAGGCGCTATTCGGGCAATCCGAATCCGCTCGTCAGCATCGGCGAGCTGGAGGTGGATCTTGCCGCCCGCAGCGTGTTTCGCGGCGGCCGGCCGGTGTCCCTCACCGCACGCGAATGGGCACTGTTCGAGGCCTTCGTGCAGCGTCCCGGGCAGCTTCTGTCGAAGGCGCAGCTGGAGGAGCGGCTCTATTCCTTCGACAGCGCCATCGAGAGCAACACCATCGAGGTGCATGTGAGCCACATCCGCAAGAAGCTCGGCCCGACCGCGATCGAAACCGTCCGCGGCCTGGGCTACCGGCTGGGAACGGGGCGGTGAGTTGGCCGGCCTCGCTTCAGGGGCGGCTCGCGCTGGCCGTCGGCCTCGGCGTGACGCTGCTGTGGCTCGCCACCGCCGGGCTGACGGCCGAGGTGGTGAACCGGCGGATCGCGGCCGTTTTCGACAGTGCGCTGCAGGAGGCAGCGCAGCGGATCCTGCCGCTCGCAGCGGTCGACATCCTAGAGCGCGAGGATGACGGGAGCATCCGCCGGATCGCACCGCTTCGCCCGCATGACGAGCTGCTGACCTATGTCGTCCGGGACGACCGCGGGCGGATGCTGATGACCTCGCACAATGCCGTGCCGGCGGAGTTTCCGCCCTTCACCGGGATCGGCTTCAAGCAGACGGCGACGCAGCGGATCTACTATGACTCCGCCCTGCGCGGCAGCCTGACCATCGCCGTGGCCGAGCCGCTCAGCTACCGCGCCGAAGCCGCCCGCAAGGTCTGGATTCAGCTTGCCGTGCCGCTACTGATCCTGATCCCGCTCAGTCTGGTCGGCATCTGGGCTATCGTCCGCCGGACGGTGCGACCGGTCGCCCGTTTCGGCGAGGCCCTGGCGACCCGCGGCGGCGCGGATCTGACCCCGGTTCCGGCCGAGGGGCTGCCGGCGGAGGTCGTTCCGGTCGCCACCGCCGTGAACGGTCTTCTCGGCCGGCTGCGGCGCACGCTGGAGGCGGAGCGGAGCTTCACCGCCAACGCCGCCCACGAACTTCGGACGCCGTTGGCGGCGGCCTTGGCGCGGCTGCAGCGGCTCGCGGCGGAGACCCGCGACGAAGCCGCCAGTCGCAAGGCCGGCGAGGTCGAGGTGATCCTGAAGCGGCTGGCGCGGCTTTCGGAGAAGCTGATGCAGCTCGCCCGGGCGGAGGGCGGCCGGCTGCGCACCGGGGCCCCCGCCGACCTGCGGCCGATCCTGCAGATGGTGATCGACGATGTCCGGCGCGCCGAGGCGCCGGAGCGGCTGGAGGTGGCCATGCCGGATCGGCCGGCGCTCTCGGACATCGATCCGGATGTCTTCGCGATCCTCGCGCGCAATCTGATCGAGAACGCGTTGCTGCACGGGGCGGCCGGGACGCCCGTCCGGGTGGCCCTGACGCCGGAGGGCCTCTTCCGGGTCACCAACGCCGGCGCGATCGTGCCGGCCCCGGTCCTCGACCAGCTCACCGCGCCCTTCGAACGCGGCGGGGCCATGGCGCCGGGGAGCGGACTCGGCCTGTCGATTGTGAAGGCGATCGCCGAGGGGGCCGGCGGCAGCCTTGCCCTGGCCTCGCCCGCACCGGGCCGCGCCGACGGCTTCGACGTCTCGTTCCTGCTGCCGGCCATGCGGCCGGGGCAGGGTGCGGCCCCGCAATCCCCGTCGACCGCCAGTTCAGGAGGACCGTGATGAGCAGATTGACCCATTCCGAAATTCACATGGTGCATCGCATCGGCTGGCTGCGGGCGGCTGTGCTCGGCGCCAATGACGGCATCGTGTCGACGGCGAGCCTCGTCGTCGGCGTGGCCGCCGCCGGATCCGGAAAACCCGAGGTGCTGGTGGCCGGCCTCGCCGGCCTCGTCGCCGGCGCGATGTCGATGGCGGCCGGGGAATATGTCTCGGTCAGTTCCCAGACCGATGCCGAGCGGGCCGATCTCGCCCGCGAGACGCGGGAACTGGCGGAGGATCCCGAGGCCGAACTCGAGGAACTGACCGCGATCTATGTCGGGCGCGGGCTCGACCGGGACCTGGCCCGGCAGGTCGCAGTGCAGCTCACCGAGCGCGATGCGCTCGGCGCCCATTCC
>JAKAJW010000225.1 GCA_021813645.1 Pseudomonadota bacterium
GGCGCTGTTGCGCGAGGATCTCGCCTCGCCCTGCACCGAGGAGGTGGCGGTGTTCCACGCCTTCTCGCGGATCGTGGCCGAGGCGCGCAGTGCTTTTGTCGTGATGGACACCGCACCGACTGGGCATACCCTTCTGCTTCTGGATGCGACAGGCGCCTATCACCGGCAGATGACGCGCGATCTTGGGCCGGTGCAGGGCCGAGTTGTCACGCCGCTGATGCGCTTGCAGGACCCTGACTACACCCGCGTCGTTCTGGTCACCTTGCCGGAGACCACGCCCGTATCCGAGGCGGCCAGCCTGCAAGAAGATCTGCGCCGGGCAGAGATCGAGCCCTGGGCCTGGGTCGTCAACCGAAGCATGGCCGCGACCGGCACAAGTGATCCCCTGTTGCAGCGTCGCATCGCCGGAGAGGCGCATCAATTGGACCGCCTGCATGCAGGTCTCGCGCCGCGGCTTTACCTTTTGCCCTTCCAGCCCGCCCCCCCAGTCGGCATCGCCCGTCTTACCGCGCTTTCCTGAGGACACCCATGAAAAAGTTGAGCTTTCTTGACCGCTGGCTGACCCTGTGGATCTTTGCTGCGATGGCGCTTGGCGTCCTTCTGGGTCAGGTCCTGCCGGGCCTCCCGGCGGCGCTGAACCGGCTGTCCGTTGGCTCGATCAACCTGCCGATTGCGGCGGGCCTCCTGGCGATGCTGTATCCTCCGCTGGCCAAGGTACGCTACGAGGACCTGCCCAAAGTCTTTGCCGACAAGCGTATCCTGGCACTTTCCCTGGTGCAGAACTGGCTGATCGGGCCGTTCCTCATGTTCTTCCTGGCCATCACGTTTCTGCCGGACAACCCCGAATACATGACCGGGGTGATCCTGATCGGGCTGGCACGCTGCATCGCCATGGTTCTGGTCTGGAACGGGTTGGCCTGTGGCGACACGCAATACGGTGCGGCGCTGGTGGCTTTCAATTCGCTGTTTCAGATCCTGTTCTTCTCGACCTATGCGTGGTTCTTCCTGACCGTGCTGCCGCCGGTTTTCGGTCTTTCCGGTCAGATCGTCGAGGTCGGATTCTGGACTGTGACGCAGGCCGTTCTGATCTATCTGGGCATCCCTTTCCTCGCCGGGTTCCTGACCCGCGAAATCCTTGTCCGCCGCCGCGGCGAAGATTGGTATCGCACCGAATTTCTGCCGCGCATCGCACCCCTGACGCTCGTGGCGCTATTGTTCACCATCGTCGCCATGTTCGCGCTGAAGGGTGGCGACGTGCTGCGCCTGCCGGTGGACGCGCTGCGGATCGCCGTCCCTCTGAGCCTCTATTTCGCGATCCAATTTGGCATCGGCTTTCTGCTCGGTCGCCTGATCGAGGCTGATTATCCCCGCACCACCGCCGTGGCCTTCACCGCCGCCGGCAATAACTTCGAACTGGCCATCGCAGTGGCCATCGCCACATTCGGCCTGGCCTCACCCGTGGCCTTCGCGGCAGTGATCGGCCCGCTGGTCGAGGTGCCCGTGCTGATCTTGCTGGTTTCGGTGGCGCTGTGGATCGGGCGCCGCTGGTTCGCGGCCACGCTTCCGAATGAGGCGGGGTAAGCGTCAGCGCTTATTTCAACAATTGTCGAAATAAGGATTGACGACCAGAGGAGACTGCGGCAGTTTATTTCCATGGATATCGAAATAGCAGCGCGACAGATGGAATCACTGGGCAGTCCGACCCGGCTGCGCATCTACCGGACCTTGGTCCGGGCCGGGCAAACGGGCCTGTCAGTTGGCACCTTGCAGGACTGCATGGGTATGGCCGCTTCGACCCTTTCGCATCACATCAGGCGCCTGGTCGACCCGGGCCTCGTCTCACAGGAGCGGGTGGCGACCACCCTGATCTGCCGGGCCGAGTATCCGGTGATGCGGGCGCTGATCGGCTATCTTGCCGATGAGTGCTGTGCCGACGAGGCCTCGGCGGGCTGCCAGACGAAGATCTCGGCCTGAAGATCCATGACTGATATTTCGATCTAGCTAGAAGGACAAAAATAATGAATTTCCTCGCAAATAGTGAACTTCCTGTCGCGATCATCGGGGCTGGCCCAGTCGGGATGGCGGCGGCCGCGCATCTGATCGCGCGGGGAATGACACCCGTTCTCCTGGAATGCGGCAGGCAGGTCGGTGCGTCCGTGGCGGACTGGGGTCATGTCCAGCTCTTCTCGCCCTGGCGCTACAACATCGATTCCGCTGCGGCCAAACTGCTGGAGGAGACGGGCTGGCAACGCCCTGACGACGACGTAGTGCCGACCGGCCGGGACCTCATCAATGCCTATCTGTTGCCCCTGGCAGCGCATCCGAAGATCGCGCCCGCACTGCGGCTGCAAGCGACGGTCGAAGCGGTGGTGCGCCAGGGCCGGAGCCGTCTGGGTTCGGAGGGTCGGAGCGATGCTCCCTTCGATATCGTCTGGCGCGATACGCAGGGGCGTCGTCAGCGGCTGACGGCGCGCGCCGTCATCGACGCCTCGGGCACTTGGACCGATCCCAATCCGATGGGTCTGGACGGCCTGCCTGTCGAGGGCGAGGTAGAAAACGCCGACCGCATTGCCTATGGAATCCCGGACGTGAAAGGTGCGGCAAGCGATGTGTACGCGGGCAAGCGCGTACTGGTCGTCGGCGCCGGGCATTCGGCGATCAACGCGGTTCTCGACCTCCTGGACCTGCAAGACAAGGCCCCAAACACCAAGGTCTACTGGGCGACGAGGAACGGTGGCATTGCCCGGCTGCTGGGCGGCGGGCTCAACGACCAACTGCCGGGCCGTGGGCAACTGGGTCTTGCCGCTGTCGCCGCGCTGAAGTCCGGGCGATTGAGCCTGCTTTCGCCCTATGCCGCCAAAGAGATCACGCGAAAAGCAGGTGGGCTGACCGTCTCCGGAGAACTTGCGGGCAAAGCCCATCGCCTTGAAGTGGACCGTATCATCGTCGCCACCGGGTTCCGGCCGGATCTTGCGCCGCTTCGTGACCTTCGGTTGGCGCTCGATCCGATTGTCGAGGCACCGGTCGCGCTGGCGACGTTGATTGATCCGAACCTGCATTCCTGCGGCACGGTTCCTCCGCATGGGGTGGTCGAAATCGAACATCCGGAAAAGGATTTCTTCATTGCGGGCATGAAATCCTATGGCCGCGCCCCGACGTTCCTCATGGCCACCGGATACGAGCAGGTGCGCTCCATTGCCGCCGAACTGGCCGGCGACTTCGTAGCCGCACGTGATGTGCGCCTTGTCCTGCCGGAAACCGGTGTCTGCTCTTTGGACCGGATCACGGGCGTGCAGAGTAGTTGTTGCGGCGGGCCGTCGGATGATGCGGACGCCTGCTGCCAACTGGATGCCGGATCGAAAGCGGCCGGCGCCGAAGGCTGCGGCTGCAACTCATCGCGACCAAAGGCGGCAAATTCCTGCTGCGCAGTTCCGGCATGACCCCTCCCGCACGCCTGCGGATCGTTTCGGCCTTGGGCGTGATCCAGATTTTCACCTGGGGCAGCAGCTACTATCTGATGGCGATCCTTGCCAAACCCATTGCCGTGGAAACGGGACTCTCGACCGGCATCATCTCGGGCGGTGTGACGCTGGGCTTCCTTGTCGAGGGTCTCGCCGCCTTGGCGATCGGTCACCTGATCCATGCGCGGGGTGGCCGGACGGTCTTGGCTGCGGGCATCGCCTTGCTTGCAGCAGGACTGGCGCTCTTGTCGATCGCCCAGGGGCTCATGTCCTATTTTCTCGCTTGGGGCATCATCGGTCTTGGCATGTCGGCGTCGCTCTATGATGCCGCCTTCTCGACCTTGGGACGGATATTCGGAGATGGGGCTAGGCCGGCGATCACGCAGCTGACCCTTTGGGGAGGCTTTGCCAGCACTGTCTGTTGGCCGCTGACCGCCGAAATGACCGAACTTGTGGGGTGGCGCGGGGCCTGTGCGACCTACGCCGCCCTTCATGCCCTGGTCTTTCTGCCCCTCGCGCTTTGGGCGATCCCCAGGGAGGGGCGGAGTTCCTACCTTGATCGTTCCGATATCGCTCAAGGCGCACCAAACGTCGGGATCACGGACATAAGGTTCCTTTGCATCCTCGTTGCCGGATTGGTGTTGTCCGCGCTCTCCACAATCTGGTCGATCCAGCTTGTCACGATGTTGACCGGTTTTGGCTATTCGACTGCAGCGGCCATCGCGATCGGAACCTTGATCGGACCTTGCCAGGTGGGAGCGCGCTTCATCGAAATGCTGACCCGCGGTCGGTACCACCCGGTATGGACCATGTCCGTCGCCACATCGACGGTTTTCCTTGGCTTTGCCGGTCTCCTCGCAGGTATTCCGGCGGCTGCCGCAATGATCGCCTATGGCGCCGGAAACGGCTTGTGGTCAATTGCACGCGGCGCGCTGCCCTTGGCGCTTTTCGGGCCAAGGGACTATCCTCGGATCATGGGGAGATTGGCGACGCCCGTTTTGGTCACCTCCGCCGCGGCCCCCGCACTTGGAGCTTGGTCCAACGTCACTTTCGGACCGCAGGCGACTCTGTGGGGGCTGACAATCGCGGCGCTTTTGCCGCTGGCTGCGGCAATCGTCCTCGCCAGGTTCGTGAAGGTTTCAGCCGAGGAATGAAGGATGGACTGGCTAGGCCCCATTCCCCAAACTCATATTGAACCGCAGGCGCCATGGAGATGATCGGCGTTTGCGGGACCTATCGGGTCGCGCAAAGCCAGGCCACAACTCGGAAACCCGGACAAGCCTTGGCGGCATAGTCGTTGTGCCCCGAGACCTGTCGGATCGCCGTGCTCCCCTTGATCTCGCCGATCAGCCGCTTCACCGCCGCCGCCTGTGCGGGGGTGAAGTTCTTCTCGAACGGATCATCGGCCGAAGCGCCATAGCCGCCCAGCAAGCAGACGCCGATGGTTCCGCGATTGTGCCCCTCGACATGGGCCCCGATCTCGGTCTCCGGCCGTCCTGGTGCCACGGCCCCGTCGCGGTCGATGACCCAATGATAGCCTATGTCGCGCCAGCCGCGCTGCCGGACATGCCAGCGCCGGATCTCGGTGACCTTCTCAGTGAGAGGCCGCCCGGCCATCCACTCGGGACGGGTGTCGGCGCAGTGGAGGATGATCTCGGTGACGGGATAGCGGGCTGTGCCTTGGAAGATCATGAGATGTCCTTTCAGAGGATCAGAGGCAGACGAAGAACAGGAAGCCCGCCAGGACGGCGACGCCCCAGAAGAGGGCCTCGCGACGGAGATGGCGGAAGCGGTCAGCCTTGCGCATCGTCGCCCTCCTTGACCTTGGTCGCCCGGGTGCGGATCAGGTCGATGAGCAGCCCTGCGACGGAAATCCCGCCGAGGCCCACGATGAAGGAGGCGAAGCCATTGCTGTCGCCATTGGGCGCCAGGTCCCCGATCATCGGCTTGATCAGGGGATTGACGAAGGGGCCCACATAGAGGGCGCAGATCGAGCCCACGAGGAGCGAGGCCGCGCCATCCTGCCAGCGTTCGCGAAGCGTGACCCAGCGGACGATACCGCCCGCGGCTCCGGCGAGCGCCGTGCGCGCCTGGTCGGTCATGATCCATGACCAGTAATCGTTCTGGTTTGCCACGAGGGGCTCCTTTCGGGGTTTGGGGAGGTTAGGGAGAACGGATCAGGCCTTGAGCCAGATCGCCGGGGCAGTGGAGGCATTGCCCTCGGAGCCGACGAAGCCCCAGCTGGCGGGCGCAGAGCCGTAAGCCACGGAAGAGCGGCGCAGAACCTTCCGCGCCGTCGTTGAAATCGCCGTGCCGCCATTGATGTCGGGGGTCGCGGTGGCGGCCCAGGTCGAAAGGGTGGCGGTCGCCGAATGCTGGACGCCGAGCCAGAAGGTGCGGCCCTTCGCCAAGGTGCCGGAGGTTGTCACGGTCTGGATGCCCGCCGTCGAGGTGGCGACATCAGCGCTCTCATAGATCTTGGAATTCGGCCGCCCCTGACCGTCGGAATCATAGATCAGGAGGCGGACCGTCGAAGCCGCGACGAGGGTCACGACGTTGATGGCGAGACCGGCATAGGTGAGGTCTGTCTCGCCCCGGACCGTGAAGGGAAAGATGTCGATCCGGTTCGCGGCCCCCGCGACCGAGGTGAGCGCCGTGCCACCCGCGCCGCAGGTGGTCAGCATGAACTCGCCAGATGGAGGCGTGAGCCAGGCCACGTCGTTCTGGGCATCGATGATCCGGGCCGTCCCGCCGACCTGGGCCTTCAGCTGGCCTGAGGTGCCATTGAACCAAAGCGTGCCGTTGGCGGGCGATGCTGGATCGGAGGCTTGGGCGCCCAAGATCACCGGCGCCAAAAGGGTTTTTGCCCCGCCCACGGTCTGCGCGCCGGTGAGGGCCACGGCATCGGTGATCCCATAGCCTGCAAGAGTGTTCGGCGTGCCGGTGATCGAGGCCCAGGCGGTGCCGCCGCCACCCCCGCCGCCGATGAGGTCATAGGAGGCCCCGGCCTGGCGGCCCCGGAACTTGCCCGTCGTGCCATTGTACCAGAGGTCTCCGTCCGCCACGGTCCCCGGGTCGCCTGCATTCGGGTTCAACTGCAGCGCGACCATGGCGCGGACGCGGCCGGAGGTTCGTTCCAGCTGCATGGCGTTGAACCAGGTCGCGCCATCACCTGAAACCTTGATCTGGAAATCGTCCGATCCGGTCAGGCCGAACTCCGCCCGGCCCGAGAACCCGGTCTGGAAGAGGAAGGAGCCGGTCTCCGTTGGGGCGGCCTTGTTGACCTTGACCTGGTGCCCGGCGCCCGCGTGGTTGAATAGCGAGGCAGGCGCATTGATCGAAAGCCGGTTCGTCGCGTCGGCAGTCGCACCCCCGAGGCCGAGGTATAGCGCCGACACATTGGCTGCTGCCATGGCGATGGTCGAGACCGACGAACCGAAGATCACGCTGGGGGAGTTCACCGTCAGGGTGCCCAGCGCTCCGGCGACGGCAGACCCGATGGTCACATTGGCCGTCGATCCCGCGACCCCGCCGGTGCCGATGTTGACGGTCTTGGTCGCCCCGTTCACCGTGGCGCCCGTGCCGATCCCAAGGGTGGAGGCGGCAGTGGAACTTCCAACGGTGACGGTTGTTGCCGAGAAAGTCGTCGTGCTCTGGAAGGTCTGCGCAACCCCGGAGAGGACGGCGAGGTTGGCCGAGACATCCGGCAGGGTGAAGCTCCGGGTCGCCCCGGTGGTGAAGCCGCCGATCTGGAAC
>JAKAJW010000221.1 GCA_021813645.1 Pseudomonadota bacterium
CTGCCGAGATGGTGGCTCTACACATTCTACGTGACCATCCTCTTCGCGGTGGTCTACTCCGTCCTCTACCCCGCCTGGCCGTTGATCCGGGGTGCGACGCCGGGCCTTCTGGGCTGGTCCAGCCGTGGCGCCGAGGCGGCCGAGATGCAGGCCTGGGACAAGCAGCTGGCACCGCTGCAGCAGAAGCTCGATGCGACCAAGCTGGGCGAGGTGAAGAACGATCCGGCGCTGCTGCAATACGCCAATTCGGCCGGCGCGGCGGTGTTCAAGACCGACTGCATGCAGTGCCACGGCGCCGGTGCCGCGGGCAACAAGGGCTATCCGAACCTGCTCGACGACGACTGGCTGCACGGCGGCACGATCGATGCGATCTACACCACCATCTTGCACGGCGTGCGCGACCCGCATGACCCGGACACCCGCCCGGCGCCGGAAATGCCGGCCTGGAAGGGCACGCTGAAGCCGGAGGAGATTACCGACGTGGTGCAATACGTCATGAAGATCTCGAGCCAGACCTTCGACGCCGCCAAGGCGGAGGCTGGGGCCAAGGTCTTCACCGACAACTGCGCCTCGTGCCACGGCGACAATGCCAAGGGCAATCAGGACATGGGCGCGCCCAACCTGACCGACGCGATCTGGCTCTACGGTGGCGATCTCGCCACCGTGACCCAGACCGTCGAGAACGGCCGCGCCGGTGTGATGCCGTCCTGGCAGGGCAAGCTCACCGAGGCCGACATCCGCGCTGTCGCGCTCTACGTGCATGGTCTCGGTGGCGGCCAGTAGCGCCGGCGCCGTGGAATTGGTTGCTCGGCCCGGGGCGCAGGCCATGCGTCTCGGGCCGTTTCGCCCGGCGTCCGGGCCAGTTTCTGCGGTTTTCGCAGGGGGCAGCGTCGAAGGATGTTGATCCAAATCAAGGCGAAATGGGCGGTGTTCCGGCAGAGTCGCCTCATCCCGATGCAAGCGGGAAAAGCACCGGCGCCCCCTCCTGTTCGCGCGTTTCCTAGGGGCGCCGGTGTAAAATCTCCAGCACCCCTGGGCACAGATCGACCGCGTCGCGCGGCCCGCGTTCGGGCTTCGGGGGGCCGCCGTTCCCGAGGCATGACGATTGGTCGCGCCCACGGCGTGGCGCAGATCTCTTGCGCGGGCCGGGCAGGATTTTTCCTATTATTTGAATTGGTTGAGAGGTATTCGGCGGGCAGATCCAGGGCCGGCGAGCTGCTTTGATGTATCGCCCATTCACTTTTTGACGCATGTCAAGGAAGCCCGCACCCTGCCATCCCATACCAAGCAAGCAACCGAGAATCACCGGAGCCGATCTGTGTCCTCCTCCGACAACGCCCCCGAGCCATCGCTCTACGCCGCCCGCGAACCGGTCTTCCCGCGCCGGGTAAAGGGACATTTTCGCGCGCTCAAGTGGTGGCTGATGGCCGGGATGCTGGGCATCTATTACATCACCCCCTGGATCCGCTGGGATCGCGGTCCGGCCCTGCCCAACCAGGCGGTTCTGCTCGATCTCGGCGGCCGGCGCTTCTTCATGTTCTGGATCGAGATCTGGCCGCACGAATTCTACTTTGTCGCCGGCCTGCTGGTGATGGCTGGGCTTGGGCTCTTCCTGTTCACCTCCGCGCTCGGCCGGGTCTGGTGCGGCTATGCCTGCCCGCAGACCGTCTGGACCGACCTCTTCATCCTGGTGGAGCGGTGGGTCGAGGGTGATCGCAACAACCGCATCCGGCTGTTTCGGCAGAAATGGAACGCGCAAAAGATCCGGCTGCGGGCGACCAAATGGCTGCTTTGGCTGCTGATCGCGCTCGCCACCGGTGGGGCCTGGGTGTTCTACTTCGCCGATGCGCCGACACTGCTGCGCGAACTCCTCACCGGCCAGGCGCCGGCGGTGGCTTATGCCACGGTGGGCGTGCTGACCGCCACCACCTTCCTGTTCGGCGGCTTCGCGCGCGAGCAGATCTGCATCTATGCCTGCCCCTGGCCGCGGATCCAGGCGGCGATGATGGATGAGGACACCATTACCATCGGCTATCGTTCCTGGCGGGGCGAGCCGCGCGGAAAGCATCGCAAGGTCGAGGGGGCCGACAAGCTCGGCGATTGCATCGACTGCATGGCCTGCGTCAACGTTTGCCCGATGGGGATCGACATCCGCGACGGCCAGCAACTCGCCTGCATCACCTGCGGCCTCTGCATCGACGCCTGCAACGACATGATGGATAAGGTCGGCAAGCCGCGCGGCCTGGTGGGCTATATGGCGCTGACCGACGAAGGCCGCGAACGTGCCGGCCAGCCGCCGAAATCGGTCTGGAAGCACGTGTTCCGGGCGCGCACCATCCTCTACACCGTGCTCTGGGGCGGCATCGGCATCGGTCTCCTCGTGGCGCTGTTCATGCGTCAGCCGATCGGCCTCACCATCGCGCCGGTTCGCAACCCGCTCTACGTGACCCTGTCCGACGGCTCGATCCGCAACACCTACGACATTCGCATCCGCAACCAGGAACACCAGGCCCAGCCGTTCAAGCTGACGCTGTCGTCCTCGGTCGATCTGAAACTGTCGCTGGAAGGTGTCCAGGGCGACACGGTCACGATTCCTCCGGACGAGATGAAGTTGCAGCGCGTCTACGTGACTGCGACGCCCGACAGTGCCGCGGCCGGGGCGGAGCGGACGCCGCTGACCTTCTGGGTCGAGGATACCGCGACCAAGGCACGGGTCCGGCAGGATACGATTTTCTTCGGCAAGGGGAGATGACATGGCACCGCTCACCGGGCGCAAGGTTCTGCTGATCGCCGTAGCCTGCTTCGGTATCGTCATCGGGGTGAACGTGGTCATGGCCTATCAGGCGGTGACGACCTTCCCCGGGCTCGAGGAAGAGACCGGCAACGGCTATGACGAGAGCCAGGCCTTCGACCAGATCATGAAGGCGCAGATCGCGCTCGGCTGGAAAGTCGATCTGGGCTATAAGGACAAGGAACTGACGGTGGCCTTCGTCGGCACCAAGGGTAATACGCCCGAGGTGGCCTCGATGAACCTGCTGGTCGGCCGGCCGACAGAGGCGAAGGACGATCAGCGGCCGCGCTTCGTGCAATATGGCCCGGTCTTCCGCGCGCCGGTCAAGCTCGCTCCGGGCAAATGGATGGTGAAGGTCAATGCGCTGGCCAAGGACGGAACGGAGTTCCACCAGCGGCTGTCGCTGATCGTGACGGAGTAGCCCATGGCCGATACGTTCCATGCCTCGCCCTCCGCCTGTCCGGCCTGCGTCGCCGCGCCGGCGGCTGCGGCGCTGGCGGAACGGGCCGCGCCGAAGGAAGCGCGCCTGATGCTGTCGCTGCCGACGGCGCATTGCGCACTCTGCATGACGACGGTCGAGCAGGGGCTGGCCAAGTTGCCGGGCGTGCATGACGCGCGGGTGAACCTGACCCTGAAGCGCGTCGCCGTGGCGGCCGATCCCGACGTGACGGCGGAGGATCTGATCGGTGCGCTCGACAGGCTCGGCTATGAGGCGCACGAGCTCGACCCCGGCGCCCTGGGCGCCACCGCCACCGACAAGGCGGGCCGCGAGTATCTGATGCGGCTCGGCGTCGCCGGCTTCGCCATGATGAACATCATGCTGCTTTCGGTCGCCGTCTGGTCGGGGGCCGAGGGGGCCACGCGAGAACTGTTCCAGTGGATCTCGGCCGCGATCGCGCTGCCCACGGTGGTGTTCTCCGCCCAACCCTTCTTCCGCAACGCGCTCGCGGCGCTCCGGGCGGGCCGGCTTGGCATGGACGTGCCGATCTCGCTCGCCATCCTGCTGGCCACGGCGCTCTCGCTCTACGAAACGGCTGTCGGCGGCGGCCATACCTATTTCGATGCCGCCGTCGCGCTGACCTTCTTCCTGCTGGCCGGCCGCTACCTCGACCATCGCACCCGCGCGGTGGCCCGTTCGGCGGCAGAGGAGCTTGCGGCGCTGGAAGTGCCGCGGGCGACCAAGCTCGTCGACGGGGCCGAGGCCGTGGTGCCGATTGCGGAACTCGGACTCGGCGATCTGGTGCGGGTGCGGCCGGGTGCCCGGCTGCCGGCGGACGGCGTGGTGATCGAAGGGGCGAGCGAACTCGACCGCTCGCTGCTGACCGGGGAAAGCCTGCCTGTCTGGACCGGCCCTGGTGCGCCGGTGAGCGCGGGCGAGGTGAACCTGACCGGGCCGCTGACGGTGCGGGTCACGGCGGCGGGGCGGGACAGTTCGCTGCATCGGATGGCCGAGTTGGTCGCCGTCGCCGAAAGCGCCCGGAACCGCTACACTTCGCTAGCGGATCGGGCGGCACGGATCTACGCGCCGGGCGTTCATATCCTGGCTTTCGCGACGTTTCTGGTCTGGCTCTGGCTCTCTGCGGGCAATCTGCATCTGGCGCTGAACATTGGGGTGGCGGTGCTGATCATCACCTGCCCCTGCGCGCTTGGCCTCGCGGTGCCGGCCGTGGTGACGGCGGCATCCGGCCGATTGTTCCGCCAGGGCCTGCTGATCAAGGACGGCACCGCGCTGGAGCGGATGGCCGAGGTCGACACGGTGGTGTTCGACAAGACCGGTACCCTGACCCTCGGCGCACCGGAGCCGGTCGATCTGGCAAGCCATACGGCAGCGGATGTGGCGCTGGCCGCGGCCCTGGCGGCGTCCTCCTCGCATCCGCTGGCGCGGGCGCTGGCGGCCGCAGCGGCGGCTGCGGGCGTCGCGCCGGCCGCCGTCGAGGAACTGCACGAGCTCCCGGGCTATGGCGTCGAGGGGTGGCATCAGGGCCGCCGGGTGCGGCTGGGCCGGGCCGATTGGGTGGGAGTGCAGCCGCTGGCGATGACAGCGACCTATCTCGACCGCGGCCAGGGCGCGCCGGAGCCCTTCGCTTTCATCGACCATTTGCGCCCCGGCGCGGCGGAGGCCGTGGCGGGCCTCAAGGCGCAGGGGCTGGCGATCCGGCTGATTTCGGGCGACGGTGCCGCCGCAGTGGCGGAACTGGCCGGCCGGCTCGGTATCGCCGACTGGACGGCGGGCGCGTTGCCGGCGGAGAAGGCGGCGGCGGTCGCCGAGCTGGCGCGACAGGGCCGCCGGGTTCTGATGGTAGGCGACGGGCTGAACGACACGGCGGCGCTGACCGCCGCGCATGTCTCGGTTTCGCCGGCCTCCGCGCTCGATGCGGCCCGCGTCGCCTCGGACATCGTGCTGCTCGGCCAGGACCTGGCGCCGATCGCTGTGGCAACCGGGGTGGCGCGCAAGGCCGTGCGGCGGATCAAGGAGAACTTCGGCGTCTCCGCGCTCTACAACCTGGTCGCGGTGCCGCTCGCCATGATCGGCATCGCCACGCCGCTGATGGCCGCGCTGGCCATGTCGGCGTCGTCGATTACCGTTTCTCTCAACGCTTTAAGATTGCGGTGACCCCATGACCGTTCTGGCCTACCTGATCCCGATCTCGCTGATCCTCGGCGGCATCGGCCTGGGCGCGTTCCTGTGGACGCTGAACGCCAATCAGTACGACGACCCGCAAGGCAATGCGAGCCGCATCCTTCGGCCTGACTACGACGAACACCCGAAAAGCTGAAGCTCAGCCGATCCGCGTGGTTACCTGGCCGAGGCCGTCGATGGCCACGGAGCAGCTGTCTCCCCGCTGCAGGGCGCCGACGCCGGCGGGGGTTCCAGTGTAAATAAGGTCGCCCGGCCGCAGCTCGACCAGCCGCGACAGATGCGCGATGATCGCGGGCACTGGCCAGATCATCTCGGCGAGATCGGCCGACTGCCGGACAGCGCCGTTGACCGTGCAGGTGAGCCGGCCCTGGGCGGGATGCCCGGCGATCGGCGCCGGGACCAGGGCGCCGCAAACCGCGGAACGGTCGAACCCCTTCGCCATGTCCCACGGGCGCTTCATTGCCTTGGCTTCGGCCTGCAGGTCGCGACGCGTCAGGTCGTTACCGGGGGCATAGCCCCAGATATGCGCCTCGGCCTCGGCCTCTGGGATCGCTGCGCCGCCCGTGCCGATCGCCACCACCAGCTCGGCCTCGTAATGCAGATCATGGGTGGCGGGCGGGTAGGGGATGGTCGCCCGGTCCTCGACCAGTGCATCGGCCGGCTTGGTGAAGAAGAAGGGGGGCTCGCGCTCGTCGTTGCCCATCTCGCGGGCGTGCTCGGCATAATTGCGGCCGACGCAGAAAATCCGCCGCACCGGAAAGCGCGTGCTGGTGCCCGCGATGGGCAGGCTGATCTGCGGCGGGGCGGGAATGGCGTGCGTCGTCATGGGGGTCTCCGCTGCCGATGCCGCACCGGAAGGCGCGGCGCGGGCGCTGTTAGGGGGCGAGTTCGAAACAGGGCATGGAGCGCGCCTGCAGCCGTGCGCAGGCGAGATCGGCCTGCTTCTGGGTCAGGCCAACGAAATTCGCGTCGAAGCCGTTCGGGCGGTTGACCACCTTGCGCAGCGACTCATTCAGCACCGTGGGTTCGGCCAAGGCGGTGCGCAGCAGGGCCCGGTCCGCCGCGTCGCGACTGCCGAAGCGGCCAAGCGTGATCGCCCAATCGCGCCCGCCCGAGGTCGACAGCCGGCTGATCACCTCGGGCGGCGCGTCATCCGCAGTCGGCCGCGGTGCCGGTGCGACCGAGGCGAAGACAATCTCCGGCCGTGGCTTGGCCGGCGCCGGGGCGGCGCCGGCGGCCGAGGTCGGCTCGACATTCTCGACCTTCGCGCTTGCCGCGACATTCTCGACTTTTGCGGTGGCCGCGAGCTTGACCGTGCCCGGGTCGACCGCCTCGCCATCATTCTCGGCGACCGCCTCGGCGGGGGTCGCGTAGCTCGGCCGCGGTGGCGGCACGACCGCGGGGATTTCCGGATCTGCCGGGGCAACGGTACTCGCCGGGTCAACGGCGGCCGCCGCGGCGGCTACGGCGACCTGCGTCGGGCTGCTGCTGCCCTCGGGCCGTGGGGCGGGGCGGATCGAGCTGGCCACCTGGGCGCCGCCGCCCGCGTCGCCGTTCTGCGCCACCAGCACCGGCGCCGGCGCCGGTCCGCCAGCCGGGATGCCGCGCAGCACGGCCACCATGTTCGGGATCGCGGGCTTGCGCAGCGGCACATTCTCGGCCACCCGCGCGAAGCCCATGTTCAGAAGCTGCTCCATCTTCTTGTTGCGCTCGGCGGTGGAGGTGCCGCCGAAGACGACGCCGATCAGCCGCTTGTTGCCATGCACAGCCGAGGCGG
>JAKAJW010000172.1 GCA_021813645.1 Pseudomonadota bacterium
TTGCACGACGCCTTGGCCTCCCAGGGACTGCAGCCGGGCTTCGGCTTCATGGAGAAACGACGGTCTTCCGGGGTGATCTCGGGCGATTTGTTTGCCGGCGCCGTCGAAGGGCGCCGGGTATTCGTGGTCGACGACATGATCGTTGGCGGCGACACGATGCTGCGCGCGGCCGATGCTTGCCGGCAACGCGGCGCGACCGAGGTCCATCTGCTGGCCACCCATGCCCTGTTCAGCGAATCGGCCGGGCCGCGGCTCGCCGCGGCCGCCGTCGACAGCATCACCGTCACCGACGGGGCCGGTGTGCCCGAAGCCGCGCGGCAAGCCCTCGGCGACCGGCTGAAAGTGCTGTCCGTCGGCCCGCTCATCGGCCACTTGGTCGCCCGGCTCGACACCGACCAGCCCGTCGGGCTGCATTCCGATCCCGCCGTCCAGATCGACTGACGGCGGCCATTCCAGGAGGTTGCGATGCAAAGGGAACCGGTCATCAGCTGGCACAACATCGATCCCGCGCCGGCGATGGAGGCGCTGATCCAGCGGCGCATCGCCGCGCTCGATCGCTTTCACCCGAACATCATCGGCTGTCGGGTGATGGTCGGCACGGCGAACCGGCGGCGGCACAGTGCCGGCGGCGTCGATCTGCGCATTCACCTGGAACTGCCGGGGCCCGACCTCGATGTCACGCGCGAGGTGCGCCAGGGCAACCGAGGCGACGATGCGCTGCTGGCGATGAACGCCGCATTCGGAGCGCTCGAAGAGCGGCTGAAGGCCCAGAACCGGAAGATGGGCGCCCAGCAGGTCAAACACCACGCTGACGTGCTGCACGGCGAAGTGGTCGAACTCGAGCCGGAGCTCGGCTGGGGCTATCTGCGTGCCGACGACGGGCGCGAGGTCTATTTTCAGCGCGAGTCCCTGCCGGATGCAGCCTGGCGCCACCTCGAACTCGGCGACCGCCTGCGGTTCCGCGAGATGGAAGGCCCCAAGGGTCCGTTCGCGGCCGACCTCGCGGTGGTCTGAGCCGGCCGGCATCCCGCAAGCCAGCGCCCCACCCCGCGCAAGGGCGGGGTCGGCCAGTGGCCAGATCGCGGGCCGAACCCAAGGCCCCTTGATTCAGGTCAGTGCCATGCGCGCGAAGCTCGTGTTCGATGATCGTAGGGTCGTGCTGCGAGCTGGCACAGAGAAGCGGCCCGTCGTTGTGCAGGAAGGGACATGGAGAAACATCGCACCAATATCGTCTACGCCATCCTGGCCGTGCTCGGCGTGTTCGCGGTTCAGGCTTGGATCTCGGGGCGCACGGTCGCGACCATCGACTACAGCACGTTCCTGGCGGATCTGCAGGCCGGCCGCATCGCCACGGCGACCGTTACCGAAAGCCGCATCGAAGGCAGTTACGCCGCACCGATCGACGGCAAGCAGATGTATGTCACCACCCGGGTCGAACCCGGTATCGCCGCCGAGCTGGAAAAGGCCGGCGTTCGCTTCGGTGGCGCCTCGGACGAGAATTGGCTGACCACGCTTCTGTCCTGGGTCCTGCCCACGCTCTTCTTCGTCGCGATCTGGGCCTTCTTCATCCGCCGGATCGCCGAGCGCGAAGGGGTCGGCGGCATCGTGAACATCGGCAAGTCGAAGGCCCGCGTCTATGTCGAGCGGGACACCGGGGTGACCTTCGGCGATGTCGCCGGGGTCGATGAGGCGAAGGCCGAGCTGCAGGAAATCGTCTCTTTCCTCAACGATCCGGCCCGCTATGGCCGGCTGGGCGCCCGCATACCGAAGGGCATCCTGCTGGTCGGGCCACCGGGAACCGGCAAGACCCTTTTGGCCCGTGCCGTCGCCGGCGAGGCGGGGGTGCCGTTCTTCTCGATCTCCGGCTCGGAATTCGTCGAGATGTTCGTCGGCGTCGGCGCGGCACGGGTGCGCGATCTGTTCGACCAGGCCCGCAAATCCGCGCCCTGCATCATCTTCATCGACGAACTCGACGCGCTCGGACGGGCGCGCACCGCGTTGAGCGGGCTCGGTGGCGGCGACGAGAAGGAGCAGACGCTGAACCAACTCCTGGCCGAACTCGACGGTTTCGACCCAAGCGTTGGCATCGTCCTGCTGGGCGCCACCAACCGCCCGGAAATCCTCGACGCGGCGCTGCTCCGCTCCGGTCGGTTCGACCGGCAGATCGTCGTCGACCGCCCCGACCGGAAGGGCCGCGAGGCGATCCTTAGCGTCCATGTCCGCAAGGTGAAGCTGGAAACGGGCGTCGATCTCGGCGAGATCGCGGGAATCACCACGGGCCTGACCGGCGCCGACCTCGCCAATGTGGTGAACGAGGCCACGATCATCGCGACCCGGCGTGGCGCCAGTGCGGTGAACGCGGCCGACCTGACCGCCGCCGTCGAACGCATCGTCGCCGGCGCCGAACGCAAGACCCGCCGGCTGAGCGAACCTGAACGGCGACGGGTCGCCGTGCATGAGATGGGGCACGCGCTGGCGGCCGCGAACCTTGCCGGAGCCGACCCCGTGCACAAGGTCTCGATCATCCCGCGCGCG
The DNA here is from genome assembly GCA_021813645.1 of Pseudomonadota bacterium. Classification (GTDB taxonomy): domain Bacteria; phylum Pseudomonadota; class Alphaproteobacteria; order Rhodobacterales; family Rhodobacteraceae; genus Solirhodobacter. The sequence continues at coordinate 2,536 of JAKAJW010000172.1, forward strand.
ATCGGCGCGCTCGGCTATACGCTTCAGCGCCCGACCGAAGATCGCTTCATTATCACGCTGGGCGAACTCAAGGACCGAATGACGGTGCTGATGGCCGGTCGCGCCGCGGAGGACATGGAGTTCGGCGAGGTCTCCACCGGCGCCTCGGACGATCTCGCCAAGGTCACCGACATCGCGCGCGAATGCGTCACCCGCTTCGGGATGAGCCCGGAGGTCGGCCAAGCCGTGCTCGAGGCGCGCCAACTGCAATGGCTCGGCGAGAACGCTCCCGGTCGGATGCGCGACTATTCCGAGGCGACCGGGCGTGAGGTGGACCTGGCGGTCCGTCAGTTCGTGGCGGAGGCCTACGAGGCAGCAGGCGCCCTGCTAAAGGCGCATCGCGACGATCTGCGCGCTGGTGTCGCCCTGCTTCTCGAACGCGAAACGATCACGCCGGACGACCTGCCCGCCTTGCGCCGCCGGGCAGAAGGACCGGCACCGCGCCGCGAGGCGGGATAGGGGCGGGGCCGCAGCGGCGGCGCCGAGGATTCGCCACCTCCGGCTGGGTCCAAGCCGCCGCTAGTAGGCTGCGGCGACCTCATACATCACCGGCTCGAAATGCGAACACAGGGCCGCGATCCGCCGGTTTCGATCGCGCATCTCCTCTGTGCGCAGCATCGCCTGGAAGTCCTCCCGACGGCGCCATTTGGAATAGCTCGCGATGCGGGTCTGCGCGTCGTTCACATGCAGCGCGGCCTCGATAAAGCCGGGCTGCTTGCTGATGCACTGCGTATAGGCGTCGCGCAGCGCGTCAAGCAGATCGGCACAGGTGCCCGGCGTCATCTCGAAGGTCGTGAGCACCGTCTGACCGGTGAAGTCGCTGGAAATCGTCGGCATCGGCTCCTCCCTGGCTCCGTTCCGACTATCGCGCCCGAGACGCCGGCCTGTAAACGGGCTTTCCCCGGCGCGACGCCGGGCCTAGTGTTCCGGCATGCCGAACCTCTGCCCGCCGCGCCGCCGATGACCTTCCTCGATCCGAACGACCCCTTCTTCCGCCCGGTCTGGCGCCGCTGGGCCACCGTCGGGGTGCCCGCCCTCTGGGCCTGCGTCGAGGCGATCCGCGGCAATGGCGGCTGGGTGCTCGCCTTTGCGGCGCTGGCTGCCTACGCCTTTTGGAAATTGATCGTCCAGGGTCCGAGCGAACCCAAGTCCTGACAGTCTAGAGGTCGAGCAGACCCAGGACTTCGGCGGTCAGCGCCGCGACCTCCGCCGCCGCCGGCCCGGCCCGGCCTTCCTGCACGCCGAGCCCCTGGCCCAGCGTCTCGGCATAGGCCACGCGGTTGGCCAGCTGCGCCGCGGCAACCTCGGCATTCAGCTCCGCCGCCGCACCCGCCACCTCCGCGGCAAGCCGGGTGCCCGCCTTGGCGCGGTTCAGCACCACAGTGGCCCGGCGCCCCTCGCGCGCCGCAAGGTCGAGCACGCCCTCCGTCGCCCAGAGATCGACATGGCTCGCCGCCACCGGGACCAGAATCAAATCCGCCTCGCGCAGGGCGGGCCGCAGATCGGCATCCACCTTCGGCGGCGTGTCGACGATCACCACCTGCACGAGCTTGCGCAGCTTTTCGCATTCATAGGTGACACCCCAGGCCGAAGCGGTGGCGAAATCGAGCCCCGCCTCGCCCAGCCGTTCACGCCGCGCCATGAACCAGCGACCCAGGCTGCCCTGCGGATCGGTGTCGAGCAGCGCGACCGAACGGCCCTGCCGCGCCAGCGCCACCGCCAGGTTCGCTGCCAGCGTCGTCTTGCCCGACCCGCCCTTCTGCTGCGCCAGGGTGATCACCTTACCGGTCATGGCGCCCTCCTACGTGCTGCATCGCAGCATAGTCCGATTCGGGCCGGCCTGCACCGGAAAAGGAAAGGGCGCCCGAAGGCGCCCTTATCCCTATGAAATCCGAGGATTTCTGGTGGAGCTGAGGGGGATCGAACCCCTGACCTCATCATTGCGAACGATGCGCTCTCCCAACTGAGCTACAGCCCCATGGCGGCGCTCAATGCCGCATGGGCCGGAGCTTGTCAAGCGGCCCTCGGCATCCCGATCAGGCCGCCAGCGCCAGATGCTCGCGCAGGAAGCGGTCGATCTCGGCGGCCGGACGGGCACCGGCGAGGCGTGCCACCTCGCGGCCCCGATGGAACAGGATCAGCAGCGGGATGCCGCGGATGCCGAACTGGGTCGAGGCGCGCGGATGCTCTTCGGTATTGATCTTGGCGAAGCGGACGCGGCCGGCCAAACCCTTGGCGGCGCGCGCAAACTCTGGCGCCATCATCCGGCAGGGGCCGCACCAGGGCGCCCAGAAGTCGATGATGATCGGCAGGTCGTCGCCCTTCACCGCCTTCGTCAGCGTCGGCATGTCGAGTTCGCCCACCGAACCGTCGGCCAATTTCGCGCCGCAGATCCCGCATTTCGGGCCGGCACCCAACTTTTCCGCCGGAACCCGGTTCGCCTGCCCGCACTGGGTGCAGGTAAGCCTCGCCGCCTGGGTCATCGCCGCCTCCATATATTCACGCAAGAGAATATATCGGCTGTGGCGGCGCCGTCTTCAAGCCCTGCCTGCGGCCGAAGCCCATGCTGCCGGCGCGCTCAGTTGCCGGGCGCTGCGCCGCTTTCGGCCGGGTTGGCGGGCGCCGCATCGCCGGCGGCCGAAGCGCCGAGCTTGTCGTCGACCCAATTGCCGCTTTGCACCTGGCCGGAGGCGTAGTGCATCGTCCCCTCGCCTTGCCGGTGGCCCTGGACGAACATGCCGTCATAGACGTCGCCGTTGGGATAGGTCGCGGTGCCCTGGCCGTCCATCTCGCCGTCCTTCCACTGGCCGACGTATTTGAAGCCGTCCTTCATTGTGATGGTACCCTGGCCGTCGCGCTGGCCGTCCTTCCAGCCGCCGTCATAGCTGTCGCCATTGGGATAGGTCATCACGCCCTGGCCGTCGTTCTTGCCGTCCTTGAAGCCGCCGGTATAGGTGATGCCGTTGGCGTAGCGCGCAGTGCCCTGGCCGTCGATCTGGCCCTCCTTCCAGCCGCCCTCGTAGGTCGAGCCGTCGGGATAGGTCATCTTGCCGGTGCCGTCGGCCTTGTCGGCCTTGAAACTGCCGGCGTAGGTCGAGCCGTCGGCATAGGTGACGGTGCCCTGGCCCTCGATCCGGCCGGCGACCCAATCGCCCGCATAGCTATAGCCATCGTGGCCCTTGTAGGTGCCCTTGCCCTGGCGCTTGTCGTCGACAAAACCGCCCACGTAGCTGTCGCCGTTCTTGTAGGTCACCTTGCCCTGGCCCTGGCGCTTGCCGTCGACCAGCGTGCCCTCGTAGATGTCGCCGTTCGGCTGGGTCAGCTTGCCCTGGCCGTTGATCTGGCCGTCCTTCCACTGGCCGACATAGCTCAACCCGTCCGGCATGTTCAGCGTGCCCTGACCGTCGCGCTGGCCGTTCACCAGATCGCCTTCGTAGACGGTGCCGTTCGGATAGGTGATCTTGCCTTTGCCCTGTTGGACGCCGTTCACCCAATCGCCGTCGTAGACATAGCCGTCCTGGCTTTCGAGCTTGCCCTTGCCGTCGTGCTGCCCCTTCACGAACTGGCCGGTATAGGTCATGCCGTTCGGATAGTGCTCGATGCCCTGGCCGGTCATCTCGCCCTCGACCCAGTCGCCGTCATAGGTCGTGCCGTCGGGCGAGGTCAGTTTGCCCTTGCCGTCCGGCTTACCGTTCTTGAAGGTTCCGACATAGACCGACCCGTTCGGGAAATGCGCCGTGCCCTGGCCCGAGATCTCGCCCGCCACCCATTGGCCGGTGTAGGAATAGCCGTTCGGCAACTTATAGGTGCCGGTGCCGTCCTGCTTGCCCTCCTTGAAGGTGCCCTTGTAGACGCCTCCGTCGGAATATTGCTTGGTGATCACCTCGCCCGCGCTCTGCGCGCCGGCTGCGGAGGAGATCAGCGCCCCGGCCATGACGCCGGCGACCGCCGCCCTGGCCATAGCCCTGGCCGTCGCCGCCCTGGCCAGTCGCGCGCCGCGCGCGGTTCCGCTCGCCCTTGCCGCCACGTCGAGGCTCCCCGTTCGCTCTCGGCCCCCACCCCGGGGCGCGGCGGCAGGGTAGTGGAGGGGCCGCGGGCTGACAAGCGCCTCGCCATCAATCGGCTTTCCCTCGCCGCCCGTCATGCTAGAACCTCCGGCGACCGAGGAGAGGACATGGCCGACCGCTTCCGCCTGACGATTGCGCAATTCAATCCGTCCGTTGGCGCAATCGAAGCCAACGCCGAAAAGGCGCGCGCAGCCTGGGCGGCCGGCAAGGCGGCCGGCGCCGATCTGGTGGCGCTGCCCGAGATGTTCGTGACCGGCTACCAGACCCAAGATCTGGTGATGAAACCGGCCTTCTCGGCCCATGCCATGCGGGCAGTGGAAGATCTCGCCGCGGCCTGCGCCGAGGGCCCGGCGCTCGGCATCGGCGGCCCTTGGCGCGACTCCGGTCGGCTCTACAACGCCTATTTCATCCTGCAGGGCGGCCGGGTCGTGGCGCGGATGCTGAAGCATCACCTGCCGAACGACGACGTGTTCGACGAAGTTCGCCTGTTCACCCCCGGCCCGATTGCCGGCCCCTACCGCATC
>JAKAJW010000085.1 GCA_021813645.1 Pseudomonadota bacterium
GGCGCCGCCGCGTCCCTTGCCGACGATGACCTGGGCCGGAATGTCCCGCCAGTAGACGATCGTAACGTCGGCCATAGCTGATTCCTCCGCTGACGTGGCGCCCATATAAGCGCGGTTTGACGACATCCGCTGTCGGTTTTCGACATCCCGAACGCATGGAGCGACCCGGGTCCGCCAAAGGTTTTAGGCGATGTTGCCGCGCCTCACCACCGCGGCGAATAGGAAAAATCTTCAACTCCGTGATGAGCCGCATCAAAGGGAGTCAGCGGGCGCTTGCGCCCGTCGCGAGGGGTCATTAGGCTGTTACCAACTTGACATCGGAGGGCGGCGCGATGACGCCCGAGCGTCCAATTGAGGCGGACGCGCTCCCGGCGGCGGATTCTACCGCGCCGGTTGAGCATGCCGCCGCGCAGGAAAGGGACCGGGTGCCGCTTTACGCGGCGCTCGATCTTGGCACGAACTCCTGTCGGATGCTGATCGCCCAGCCGAAGGGCAGCCAGTTCCAGGTTATCGACAGCTTCTCGAAGACGGTCCAGCTTGGGGTTGGGCTGGAGGCATCGGGCCGGCTTTCGCGTGCGTCGATGGCACGAACTGTGCAGGCGCTGCGGATCTGCCAGCAGAAGATCGCCAAGCACGAGGTCAAGCGCATGCGCCTCGTCGCCACCGAGGCGTGCCGCCGCGCCCGCAATGCCCGCGATTTCATGCGCTCGGTACATCGCGAGACCGGCTTGACGCTGGAGATCATCCCGCCCGAGGAAGAGGCGCGGCTGGCGGTCGTGTCCTGCGCGCCGCTGGTGTCGCCGCGCACGGAGCAGTTGCTGGTGGTCGACATCGGCGGTGGCTCGACGGAGCTGGTCTGGATCGATCTTTCGGGTGTGCCGGATGCAGAGCGGCCGCAGGCGATCATGCGCCTGCACGCCGGTTTTCAGCCGCGCGAGGGGGCGGGGCCGGCGGCGCGGGTGGTCGATTGGATCTCGGTGCCGCTCGGTGTCGCCACGCTGAAGGACCAGTTCCACGACGTTGAGGACGATGCTGCCCGTTTCGCGTTGATGAGCTGGTTCTTCGAGGAAAACCTCGCCGATTTTTCGCCCTACAACGCCGAGACCCCGCGCGAGGGCTTCCAGATCATCGGCACGTCGGGGACGGTGACGACGGTTGCCGCCTCCTTCCTCGGGCTCAAGCGTTATGACAGGAATAAGGTGGATGGGCTCAGGATGACGTCGGATCAGATCGACCAGGTGATCCGCAACTATCTGGAACTCGGCCCCGAGGGGCGGCGCACCGATCCCCGGATCGGGCGCGACCGGCATGCGCTGATCATGTCGGGCGCGGCAATTCTGCAGGCCTTGATGCGGATCTGGCCGACCGACCGGTTGTCGGTGGCCGACCGGGGACTGCGCGAGGGGCTGCTTTACGCGCAGATGAGCGCCGATGGTTTGCTGGAAGACGGGCCCTATCTCTCATGACTGCACAAAAAGGAACATCGGGCCGCGGCGCGCGCGAGCTTCGCGTGAAGGTGAAAACGGCCAAGGGGCGCAAGCTTTCCTCGACGCTGTGGCTGGAGCGGCAGCTGAACGATCCCTATGTCCAACGCGCAAAGCGCGAAGGCTATCGCGGACGTGCGGCCTATAAGATCCTGGAGCTGGATGACAAATTCGGCTTCCTCAAGCCCGGCGCCCGGGTGGTCGACTTGGGCTGTGCGCCCGGTGGATGGTGTCAGGTTGCTGTGGCGCGGGTCAATGCGCTCGGTGACCGGAGCGGCAAGCCGCAGGGCCGCGTACTCGGTGTCGACCTGCAGGAAGTGGCGCCGATCGCCGGGGCGGAAATCCATCAGCTCGATTTCCTCTCCGAGGACGCCGATGCGAAGGTGAAGGCTTGGCTCGGCGGGCGGGCCGATGTGGTGATGAGCGACATGGCCGCGGCCGCCTCCGGCAACAAACAGGTGGACCATCTGCGGATCATCGCCCTGGTCGAGGCGGCGGCAGAGTTTGCCTTCGATGTGCTCGAGCCGGGTGGGACCTTCGTGGCCAAGGTGCTGGCCGGCGGCGCCGAGGCCGGCTTGCAGTCGGTGCTGAAGCGGGCGTTCACCAAGGTCGTGCATGTGAAGCCGCCGGCGAGCCGATCGGATTCCTCGGAGAAGTTCGTGGTGGCGACCGGCTTCCGCGGCCGGCCGGAAACGGAGGGCGGCGCGGCGTCGTAACGCGTCGAACGCCCGGGTGTCAGGTTGCTGGACGGCGGCGCGATCCGCGCCATATATCCGCCCAAACCGGAGGATGGCGATGACCAAGACCTACGCGAAGACGGCAGAGGCGGTGGCGCAACTCTCGCCCGAGCAGTACCGCGTGACGCAGCAGAACGGCACCGAGCGGCCGTTCCTGAACGAATTCCACGATTTTCACGGTATCGGGCTTTATGTCGACGTGGTCTCGGGCGAACCCCTGTTCACCTCGATGGACAAGTTCGATTCCGGCTGCGGCTGGCCGTCCTTCGCCCGGCCGCTGCACGAAGGGAACGTGGTCGAGCTGAGCGATCACAGCCATGGCATGATCCGGACCGAGGTGCGCTCGGCCCATGGCGACAGCCATCTCGGCCATGTCTTCAACGACGGGCCGCGGGCCCTTGGCGGCCTGCGCTATTGCATCAACTCGGCCAGCCTGCGCTTCATTCCGGTGGAGCGCCTCGCCGCCGAGGGTTATGGCGAATATGAGCGCCTGTTTGAAGCGTCGAAGGAGATGAAGTGATGGCCGACATGACCGAACGCGCGATCCTCGCCGGGGGCTGCTTCTGGGGGATGCAGGACCTGTTGCGCCGCCAGCCTGGCGTTCTGAAGACCGTTGTGGGCTATTCAGGCGGCGAGGTGGCGAACGCGACCTACCGCAACCACGGGATGCACGCCGAGGCGGTGGAGATCCTCTTCGATCCCGAGCGGCTGAGCTATCGGGAACTGCTGGAGTTCTTCTTCCAGATCCACGACCCCACGACGGTGAACCGCCAAGGCAACGACATCGGCACCAGCTATCGTTCGGCCATCTACTACACGTCGGAGACCCAGAAGCAGGTTGCGATCGATACCATTGCGGATGTGGATGCCTCCGGGTTGTGGCCGGGCAAGGTGGTGACCGAGGTCGCCCCGGCGGGCGATTTCTGGGCGGCCGAGCCGGAACATCAGGACTACCTCGTTCGCATTCCCGACGGCTACACCTGCCACTTCATCCGGCCGAACTGGCGGCTGCCGCGGCGGGCCGCGGAATAGGCTAGGGCAGGAACCAGACATAGTCCCTCTCGGGGGCGCCAAGCAGCATCAGAAGTTTGGCGGCGCCCCCGCGTAGGATGTTGACCGGCCATTTGGCAATTTCCCAGGCCAGGTCGCGGGGCGAGATCAGCGGCGTTTGGGGATCGGCGGCCACCAGGGTCAGGTTGCCGAACCCCGCCCAGCGGAACGAGGCCCAGGCTCGCGGCAGGTGATAGCGGTGGGTGACCAGGATCACTGGCGCGTCTAGGTCGCCGCCCATAAGGTCGCGGGTGAACAGCGCGTTCTGCAGGGTGGAGCGGGAATTCGGCTCCTGCAGGATCGCCGCAGCGGGAAGGCCTTCGGCTTCGGCCCGGGCCCGCATCAGCGGCGCGAGGTTGTGGCCATGGCCATCCCAAAGCGCGCCGGTCAGCACCAGAAGCGGCGCCGCCCCGGCTTTCCAGAGAGCCACGCCGCGGTCGATGCGGGCCTGGGTCTCTGCGCCGATCCGAGGCGGGGCGGAATCGCCGCCGAGCACGACGATCGCGCGGGCCCGGGCCGGCAGGGGTGGCTCGGCATAAAGCGTGATCTCGGTCAGCGGGATGGCGAGGAAGAGCAGCGCCAGCAGCAGCGCGAGGCCGAGGAGCCGGCGCATCTCAGCTCACCGCCGCGATGGCCGAGGGCGGGCCGGCATGCGCGGCTTCTTCCGGCGCCTCCAGCCGGTCGGCGTGCAGCAGCGCCGGGAACAGCCGGGCCCAAAGGCCGGTGACGACCAGAGTGCCGATTCCGCCAAAGACCGCCGCGCCGACCGGACCGAGAAGCCTTGCCGCTACCCCGCTTTCGAACTCGCCCAACTCGTTCGAACCGGAGATGAACAGGCCGGAAACGGCGGCGACGCGGCCGCGCATATGGTCGGGCGTCACGATCTGGACCAGTGTCTGGCGCACATACATGGAAATCATGTCGGCCGCGCCGAGAAAGGCCAGGGCGGCGACCGACAGGGCAATGGACTTCGATAGGGCGAAGACCAGCGTGGCTAGCCCGAAGCCGGCGACCGCCAGGAACATCCGCAGGCCGGCGCGGTGCCGAAGCGGCCAGCGGCTGAGCGCCAGCGCCATGGCGGCGGCCCCGATCGCCGGACCGGAGCGCAACAGCCCGAAGCCGCCCGCGCCGACGTGCAGGATGTCGGTGGCGAAGGCAGGCAACAGCGCCGTCGCGCCGCCAAGCAGCACCGCGAAGAGGTCGAGCGAGATGGCGCCGAGCACGATCTTGTTGCCCCGCACATAGGCCAGCCCCTCGCGGGTCTGCGCCCAGCGGCCTCCGGGGCGGCGCTGCGGCTGGGTTGGGGTCCGGATCCGCGTCAGCGTTGTGATGCCCAGGGCATAGAGCACGGCCGTGACCTCGTAGGCGACGGCCGGCGCGACGGCGCACAGCAGCCCGCCGAGCCAGGGACCGATGATGACGGTGCCTTGCCAGGTCAGCGATTTCAAAGAGATCGCCCGCGGCATCTCCTCGCGCGGGACCAGCATCGGCAGCACGGCGGAACCCGCCGGGCCGAGGAAGGCGCGGGCGCCGCCGAAGACCGCGGCGATGCCGAAGATCGGGATGAGCGCGGGGCTGGGGTGCCGGGTTGAAACCACCAGGGCCAGGACGCAGAGCACCTCCACCGCCAGGCTCAGCATGACGATCCGGCGCCGGTCGTGCCGGTCGGCGGTGGTGCCGGCGTAGAGGCTCAGCACAAAAAGCGGCAGGAACTGGCAGAGCCCGAGCATGCCGACGAGGAATGCGCTGCGGTCGATGCCGAGGCTCTGGCGGGCCAAGGCGTAGACTTGCCAGCCGAGCGTGACCCCCTCGATCTGCACCGCGAGATTGACGAAAAGCATGGCGAGCCAAAACCGACCGAAATCGCGGTGGCGGAAGAGGAAGGCGGGCTGCGCGCTGGTCATCTCGGCTCCGGGCTCGTGCTTGCCACACTGTGGCGCGCTGCGGCCCGAGGGCAAGGGCATGCGGTGCGATCCGGTGCGCATGGCGCCTGTCGCCGGCTATCGCCGTTGGCTGGCTATTCCCACTCGATCGTGCCGGGTGGCTTCGAGGTGATGTCGTAGGTCACGCGATTGATGCCCTGAACCTCATTGATAATGCGTGTTGCGGTCTCTCCGAGGAATTCATGGCTGAACGGATAGTAATCCGCCGTCATGCCGTCCACCGAGGTGACGGCGCGCAGGGCGCAGGCATAGTCGTAGGTCCGCCCGTCGCCCATCACGCCGACCGTGCGGACCGGCAGCAGCGCGACGAAAGCCTGCCAGATCTCGTCATAGAGGCCGTGGCGGCGGATCTGGTCGATGTATACCGCGTCGGCCTGGCGCAGGATCGCCAGCTTGTCGCGGGTGATCTCGCCCGGGCAGCGGATCGCCAGGCCGGGCCCGGGGAAGGGATGGCGGCCGATGAAGCGCTCGGGCAGGCCGAGCTCGCGGCCAAGCGCGCGGACCTCGTCCTTGAAGAGCTCGCGCAGCGGTTCGACCAGCTTCAGGCCCATTTTTTCGGGCAGGCCGCCGACGTTGTGGTGCGACTTGATGGTGACAGAGGGGCCGCCAGAGAAACTGACCGACTCGATGACGTCGGGATAGAGCGTGCCCTGGGCGAGGAAGGTCGCGCCACCCACCTCATGGGCGTGCTTCTGGAACACGTCGATGAACAGCCGACCGATCGTCTTGCGCTTGACTTCCGGATCGGAAACGCCTTCCAACGCATTGAGGAACAAGTCGGATTCGTCAGCGTGAATGAGCGGGATATTGTAGGTGTCGCGGAACATCGACACCACTTCCTGCGCCTCGCCCTGGCGCATCAGGCCGTGGTCGACGAAGACACAGGTGAGCTGGTCGCCGATCGCCTGGTGGATCAGCACGGCGGCAACCGAAGAATCGACACCCCCCGAGAGACCGCAGATGACCTTGGAATCGCCCACCTTTTCGCGGATCTGGCGGATCGCCTCCTCCCGGTAGGCGCCCATGGTCCAGTCGCCGGTGAAGCCGGCGAGCTTCACGAAGTTCGCGTAGAGCTGGGCGCCCTTCGGTGTGTGGTGGACCTCGGGGTGGAACTGGACGGCGTAGAACTGCCGTTCGGGGTCGGCGGTGATTGCGAAAGGGGCGTTGGGCGAGGTGCCGTAGACACGGAAACCTGGAGCGATTTCAGATACATGGTCGCCGTGGCTCATCCAGACCTGCTCGCGGCCCTCGGCGAACCAGCCGTCGAGCAGCGGCAGGGTCTCGGCGGAGGGCGTCACGAATGCGCGGCCGAATTCGGCAGTGCCGTGACCGCGTTCGACCTTGCCGCCGAGCAGGTGCATCATCAGCTGCTGGCCATAGCAAATGCCGAGGATCGGCACGCCGAGCTGGAACACGAGGGGCGGCGCCGAAGGCGCGCCCTCGGCGAAGACGGAGGCCGGTCCACCCGAGAAGATCACCGCTTTTGGTTTGAATTCCTTGAGGAATTCCTCAGTGACTTTCTGGTAGGGATGGATTTCGCAGTAGACGTGCAACTCGCGCAGGCGCCGCGCGATCAGCTGCGTCACCTGGCTGCCGAAGTCGATGATGAGGAGGCGCTCGTGCTGGGTCATGGACGGGGGATAATGGGACCGACGCGGCGGCGCAAGGGGGATGCGGGGTCGGTGTTCGGGCCGGGTTGAGGCAGGTCCTGAAGAGCGCGCCGCAAGCTGCCGAAAACGCGGCAAAAAGCGAATACCGATATTACACCGATTTGGCACCGATTTCGCACCGATTTGGGGGCGCCGTGACGGGCCGCGGCCGGGGCCGCCGGACAGCGCGCGGAAGCGGTCG
>JAKAJW010000373.1 GCA_021813645.1 Pseudomonadota bacterium
GCCGCCGAAACCTTGTTGCCGAAGTCGCGCTTGAAGGCGAAGCCGGGAAGCATGTAGCTGCCCGCCATATTGCCGGATTTGGCCCCGCCGTAGCTGGCCGTCGCGGTGCCCGAGACATTCGGATCGGCGAAGCCGAGCGTGACCTCGCCATAGGTGCCTTTCTCGAACAGCGGGCTGATCCCCTGTCCGGAACGGTCGATCCCGCCGGCATGGGCCGCACCGACCTGGGCTGCGGCGAACCCCGCCGCGAGGATGATCTTTGTTTTCATGTCCCTCTCCCTCCGATGCGGTGGACGCGCAACGGCTCTGAGCAAAAGGCTAGGTTGCGTGGGCCCGTTGCGTCAATCAGTTACGCCACGTCAAAGCCTAGACAGCGGGGTGGCGTGACTTCGCGGCACGGGTTTCGTTGCGGACATTGTAGAAATTTGCGGCGAAGATCACCGCAGCGCCCAAGAACACCATCGGATCCAGCGCCTCGCCATAGAGCACCATGCCAACGACGGCGATCACCGGCAGGCGGGTGAAGTCGAAGGGCATGACGATGCTGGCCGGCGCGAAGCTGAGCGCGGTGGTCAGACAGTAATGCGCCAGCAGCCCGGCGCCGCCGATCACCAGCAGCCCCGGCCCGGTGGTGGCGTCGGGCAGGCGCAGATGGCCGCCCCAGGCGAAGGCGCAGATCAGCCCCATCACCGTCTGCATCGTCGTCATCCAGAACAGGATCGACAGCACCGGTTCGGTTCGAGTCAGCCGCTTGGTGAAGATGGCGGTGCCGGCGAACCCGACGGCGGCCGTCGCCGCGGCGATCAGCCCGGGCGAGATCTGGCCGGAAAACGGATGCGCGACAATCAGGATGCCGAGGAAGCCCAGGGCCACGGCAGTGGCCCGCGGCCGGGTCAGCGGCTCGGCCAGCAGGAAGGGGGCGAGCAGCGCAACCCAGACCGGCGCGGTGAATTCGAGCGCGAAGACCTGGGCGAGCGGAATCAGCGTCAGCGCCCAGAACCACAGGTTCTGGCCGGCGAAATGGCACAGGTTGCGCAGCAGATGGGTCGGCAGCCGCCGCGGCCGGATATCGCCGAGCCGGCCGCGCAGCGCGGCGATGCCGAGAACCGCCGTCAGACCGATCAGCGAGCGGTAGGTCATCAGCTCGAAGGTGGAGAGCTCGACCTGGACCATGCGCCCGGCGACCGCCATGGCCGAGAAGGAGGTGATCGCCCCGGTCATCCAAAGCGCGGCCTTCAGCACCTGCGGGCGGGCAGGGCGGTCGGCCCCTACGATGGGGCGGCGGGGAGTCGGGCCGGAATCCATCCGGCCGACAGAGCACGGATCGCGGCCGAAGAGAAGCGGCCGCGCGGGCACGCGCCCCTCCGGCCCCGACGCGGCCCGGCAAGGGCGCCGGTGGGGCCACCGGGGGCCGCCGGGTGGCGGGCTTGGCAGCCAAACCGCCGGCGGGGGCGGATAGGCTTCCGAACCCGCTTCTCAACCTGCAGAAGATCGCAGCAGCGGCCTATTTTTTCGGCAACCGCGACCTCGCCACGGCCCGGGCACGCGCCGAATCGATTGCGGGGATGCGTCGCGGCCGAGGCGAGGCTAACCTGGCAGGGGAAAGACACCGCAGCCGCCGTTCGCCGCCCGCCGCGACCGCCGGCAGCAGGCGGCCCGAAAGGCGGCGGCGTGTCGGCCGCGGCAGGCGGCGGGCAACCGCTGCGGCCGACGGCCGGGCCGCCACCGGGCGCGGCTGCGGAGACTAAAGGATCGCGACAAAACGCAATTCGGCGCCGCGTCAGCCAGCGCGAAAGCGGACCGGAACGCGATTTCGGTTTTGGCGGGGAGGGGGACGGGGAACGGCCCGACCGTGGGGATAGGGCCGTTCCCCCGCGCCAGTCGTTTGGGGATGAAGACGGGGCGCAGTCTTAGTGCCTCGAGCTCAGGCGGACTATGCGCCCGAGCCGCTCAGCTGCGAAACCGCTTGCCTGCAATCTCAGGTCTCCCGGCCCGCGTTCCATGGCTAAGCCACCACTCTCGGAACAAGGCCATAGTGCGACGTGACGTAACGTCAGAGTAGTGCGGGATTCCCTACCTGACCAAAAGATCAAGTTTCCGTGATGAAGATTTGCGCAAGCTGCGAGGCCTTCGCGACGGCATGCGCCGTGGTGTCCACGTCGAGGGCTTCACGCGCCAGACGCAGGTGCTTTTCCACCATGGCGGCGGAGATCCCCATCAGGATGGCAATGTCCTGGGTGGTCTTGCCCTGGGCCACCCATTCCAGCGCCTCGCGCTGGCGCTGGGTCAGCGGCGAGGCGATGCGGCGGGGCAGAGACGTGACCTTCAGATGCAGGGTCGTCGACAACGCCACCAGGTGGCGCTTTTCCCGTGCCCAGATCTCGTCGAGCACGGCCTGCGCCACCCCTGGCGCCCCGACCAGCCCGACGGCGCCCTTGGCGCGCGTCGAGACGTCCTTGAAGCTCACCGAATAGCCGGCGGTGACCCCCATGGACCGGTTGAATTCCACCACCCGACGCTCCGCCGGGGTCAGCTCGCCCGCGACATAGGCATCCGCCACCCTCTGCCAGCTGGCCCAGCCGACGTTCTTGGAGGCCCAGCGCACCATCGGCGCGTCGCGGTAGAGCCCCTTGCCGATGAAGGTGTCGAGATAGGCCGCTTCGTGGTTCGACAGGGTGAGCACATGGTCCAGGCCGTAGGGGTCGGACTGGTGGTTCATGTTGTAGCCGTAGAGAACCCGAGTGAACCCGAGTTCACCCACAATCTCCACATAGAGCTGCCAAACCCGGTTGACACTCTCTGCCTCGAGCATTCGCTCGAGACCCACCAGGATCGCTTGCGTTCCAAGCTTCAGTGGATCCCCCAGCGTTATGGTACGCCCAAACGATTGTTTGCCATGTGAATCCTGACTTGTCGAGTGCTGCCGCTTTTCCCGGCCCTTGCGTCGTGCCAGAAGGCGTCGATGGAGGTGGCGATGCTCGAATCTTGGGACGTTCTGGTGGTCGGCGGCGGCGTTATGGGCGCCTCGGCGGCCTATTGGCTGACCCGGCAGCAGCTGGGCTTGCGGGTTCTGGTGGTGGAGATGGACCCGAGCTATGCCCGCGCCGCCACCGCGCTGTCGGTCGCCTCGGTGCGGCTGCAGTTTTCCAACCCGGTCAACGTGGCGATCTCGCGCTTCGGGGTCGGGTTCATCCGCGACTTCCAGGCCGCGCTCGGCCGCGATGTCGGCATCCCGACCCTGGGGCTGCGCGAGAACGGCTATCTGTTCCTCGCCGGCACGCCCGATGCCGCATCGCGCCTGCAGAGCCTGGCCGCGATGCAGCGCGATCTCGGCGCCGCGACCGAGGTGCTCGACCCTGCGGCGCTAGCCGCCCGTTTCCCCTGGCTCAACCTCGAGGATGTCAGCGCCGGCTCGTTCGGGCCGCGCGACGAGGGCTGGTTCGACAACATGGGCCTGTTGAACGGCTTCCGGCTGGCCGCCCGGGCCCAGGGCGCCGAGTTCCGCCGCGACCGCGTCGTGCGGCTGCTGCGCGAGGGCGACCGGGTGACCGGGGCCGAGCTTGCCTCCGGCGGCCGGATCGCCGCCGGCGCGGTGCTGAACGCCGCCGGAACGCGGGCCGCGGCGCTGATGCGCGAGCTGGGCGAGGCGCTGCCCGTCGAGCCGCGCAAGCGCACCGTCTTCGTGATCGACGCCCCGAACGCCCGCCACCCGGATGCGCCGCTGCTGATCGACCATACCGGCTTCTACATGCGCCCCGAACACGGCCAATGGATCATCGCCACCGTGCCGGAGGTCGATCCGGCGGTGGACCCGGACGATTTCGAGCCCGACGCCAACCAGTTCGAAGAGATCATCTGGCCGCTGGTCTATGCCCGCGCGCCGGGTTTCGACGCGGTGAAGGTGGTGCGGCTCTGGGTCGGGCAATACGATTACAACCTGCTCGACCAGAACGCGATCGTCGGGCGCTGGCCGGGGCTGGAGGGGCTTTACGTCCTGAACGGCTTTTCCGGCCACGGGCTGCAGCAATCGCCGGCCATGGGCCGCGGCATCGCCGAGCTGATCCTGACCGGGGCTTACCAGAGCCTCGATCTCACCCCGCTCGGGGCCGAGCGGCTGGCGGCGTCGCAGCCGGTGCTGGAACAGGCGATCGTCTGAACCGCCCCGAAACGAAGCCGCGGCCGGAACACCGGCCGCGGCAATTCGGGCGGCGATCGCCGCCCGGCCAAGATCAGTGCGGGATCAGAACGGGATTTCGTCGTCCATATCGCTGCGGCCGCCGCCCTGGCCGCCGCCGAAGCCGCCCGAGCCCGAGGACCCGCCGCCGTAGCCGGGGCCACTCGAACCGCCGCCATAGCCCGGGCCGGCATCGTAGCCGCCCGCGTCACCGCCGCCTTCACCGCGGCCGTCGAGCAGGGTCAGCTCGCCGCGGAACGGCCGCAGCACGACCTCGGTGGTGTAGCGGTCCTGGCCGGACTGGTCCTGCCATTTCCGGGTTTCCAGCTGGCCCTCGATATAGACCTTGGAACCCTTGCGCAGATATTGCTCGGCCACCCGCACCAGGTTTTCGTTGAAGATGGCGACCGAATGCCACTCGGTGCGCTCCTTGCGCTCGCCGGTGGCCTTGTCGCGCCAGTTCTCCGATGTGGCGATGCGCAGGTTGCAGACCTTGCCGCCGGACTGGAAGCTGCGGACCTCGGGATCGCGCCCGAGATTGCCCACCAGGATCACCTTGTTTACCGAACCAGCCATCGCGCTCTCCTCGAATCCATGTCCGCCCTGCTTACATCACGCCGGCAGCTATATGAACTGCCTGCGCGCCGAGGGCGGGGCCGGCAGGCTTTCGCCCAGCGTCAGGCCGCCGTCTGGCCTCGCGGCGCAAAGCCGCTATAGTCCCGCGCGATCGAGAGGTGGAATGCGACCAGGTCTTTGTGCCGTTCTACTCGCGTCGACCCTGGGGCAGATGACGCCGGCCGGGGCCGAAAGCTTGCGCGGCGCCGCCTCGACGGATCGGTTGAGCCTGTTCCGGTCGCAGCTCAAGTTGGTCGACGGCCGGCTGTCGTCCGAATACGCCTCGGCGACCCGCCCGAACGGCGGCCGCGACGGCGGCCCGCTGCCGGCCTATCGCGGGGCCTATCGCGGCCCCTATCTGGCGCTCGCCAAGGCCAGCGCCCGGGCGCATGGCGTGCCGGAGGACCTGTTCCTGCGCCTGGTCCAGCAGGAAAGCGGCTGGAGCATGGCGGCGGTCTCGGTGAAAGGCGCGATCGGGCTGGCCCAGCTGATGCCCGAGACTGCGGCGCAGCTCGGCGTCGACATCCGCGACCCCAGGCAGAACCTCGACGGCGGCGCACGCTACCTGCGCATGATGTACGACCGCTACGGGTCGTGGCGGCTGGCGCTCGCGGCCTATAACGCCGGACCGGATGCGGTCGACAAGACCGGGGGCGTGCCGCCCTACCGCGAGACGCAGAACTACGTGGCGGCGATCTGGGGCGGCTGAGCGCGGCGCGCGGCGAGGCACGGCCGGATCATTCGGCGGCGATCTTGATCACCGGCTCCATGCTGGCGAAGGCCTCCGGCGACAGGTGGCACTTGATCTGATGGCCGGGGGCCAGGGTGACGATCGGCGGCATCTCCCGGTCGCATTTGTCGCCCGGCACCTGGGCCTTCCAGCGGCAGCGGGTCTGGAACGGGCAGCCCGGCGGCGGATCCATCGCCGAGGGAATGTCGCCCTCGAGCAGGATGCGCTTCTTCTGCACATGGGTATCGGCGATCGGCACGGCCGACAGCAGCGCCTCGGTATAGGGATGGTAGGGCGGGGCGAAGACCTGATCGGTCGTGCCGATCTCCACCACATGGCCGAGATACATCACCATCACCCGGTCGGAGAGATAGCGGACCACCGAGAGGTCGTGCGAGATGAACAGCAGCGTGGTGCGGTTGGTGCGCTGGATTTCCATCAAGAGGTCGGTGACCGCCGCCTGCACCGAGACGTCGAGCGCCGAGACCGGCTCGTCGGCCACCACGATCTTGGCGCCGCCGGCGAAGGCGCGGGCGATGCCGACGCGCTGTTTCTGGCCTCCGGAAAGCTGGCGCGGCATGCGCTCGGCGAAGGCGCGCGGCAACTTCACCAGGTCCAACAGCTCAAGCATCCGCGCCTGCCGTTCGGCATCCGATGCGCCCTGGCCGAAGACCTCGAGTGCGCGGAGGATCTGCCGGCCCACGGTCATCGAGGGGTTCAGCGTGTCGAACGGATTCTGGAACACCATCTGGACGGAGGAGACGGTCGCGGTGTTGCGGTCCTCGATCGGTGTGTCCTGGATGGCCTCGTCGAACAGCAGGATCTGGCCCGAGGTCGCCGTTTCCAGCCCCATCAGCACCTTGGCGAAGGTGGATTTGCCGCAACCCGACTCGCCCACGATCGCCAGCGTCTCGCCCTCATGCGCCGCGAAGCTGAGCGTCTCGTTGGCCTTGACCACCTTGGTCTCGCCGCCGCCGAACAGCGCATTGGCCGAGACCTCGTAGTATTTCTGCAAGTCCTCCACGCGCAGCACCGGCTCGCCGACCGGTGTCTTGGGAAAGGCGCGCGCGGCCTTGGGCGGGGCGGCCCAGTCGATCTCGGTGAATTTCAGGCAGCGGCTGTCATGCCGCAGACCGCCCTCGACCGGGGTCATCGGGATGTCGGCGGCGTCGCAGCGGCCGGGCTCGAAATAGTCGCAGCGCGGGCCGAAGTTGCAGCCCGGCGGGCGTTCGTGCGGCAGCGGGAAGTTGCCTGGGATGGCGATCAGCGGGCGGGCGTTCTTGTCGGCGCCGGGCAGCGGGATCGAGCGGAACAGCGCCTGGGTATAGGGGTGGCGCATGGCGTCGAACACCTCGGCCACCGCGCCGGTTTCCACCGCCTCGCCGGAATACATCACGCAGAGCCGGTCGCAGGTGTCGAGGATCAGCCCGAGGTTATGGCTGATGAACAGCATCGAAGTGCCGTATTTCTCGGCCAGGTCCTTCACCAGATCGACGATGCCGGCCTCGACGGTGACGTCGAGCGCGGTGGTCGGCTAGTCGAGG
>JAKAJW010000123.1 GCA_021813645.1 Pseudomonadota bacterium
TCTTCACCAGCTGCGCCACGGTCGAGCGCTTCTGGCCGATCGCGACATAGACGCAATAGAGCTTCTTGCTCTCGTCGTCGCCGGCGGCCTCGTTGTAGCTCTTCTGGTTCAGGATGGCGTCGAGCGCGATCGCGGTCTTGCCGGTCTGGCGGTCGCCGATGATCAACTCGCGCTGGCCGCGACCGATCGGGATCATGGCGTCGACCGACTTCAGGCCGGTCGCCATCGGCTCATGCACGCCCTTGCGGGGAATGATGCCCGGGGCCTTCACGTCGGCCACCCGGCGCTCCGCGGCCGCGATCGGGCCCTTGCCGTCGATCGGGTTGCCGAGGCCGTCGACCACGCGGCCAAGCAGGGCGTCGCCCACCGGCACGTCCACGATCGCCTTGGTGCGCTTGACGGTGTCGCCTTCCTTGATGGTGCGGTCTTCGCCGAAGATCACGACGCCGACGTTGTCGACCTCGAGGTTCAGCGCCATGCCGCGGATGCCGCCGGGAAACTCCACCATCTCACCGGCCTGCACATTGTCGAGGCCGTAGACGCGGGCGATACCGTCACCAACCGACAGCACACGGCCGACTTCAGCAACCTCGGCTTCCTGGCCGAAGTTCTTGATCTGCTCCTTGAGGATCGCAGAAATCTCGGCAGCTTGGATACCCATTTATCCGACCTCTTTCATTGCATTCTGGAGGGCGTCGAGCTTCGAACGGATCGAGTTGTCGATCATCTTCGAGCCGACCTTGACCACGAGACCACCGATGAGCGCGGGCTCCACGACGGTCTTCAGCTTCACATCCTTACCGACCCGCTCCTTGATGGCGGCGGCGAGCTTCTTGGCCTGCGTATCGGTCAGCGCCTTGGCGCTGGTGACCTCGGCGGTCATCTCGCCCTTGCTCTCGGCGATCATCGCGCTGAGCTGGGCCAGCATCTGCGGCAGCACGAACAGGCGCCGCTTCTGCGCCAAAAGCGCGAGCGTATGGGCGACCAGCGGCGCCAGCGCCATCTTCTTGGCCAGCGCGGCCATCGCCTTGCCCTGCTCGTCGCGCGCGAACAGCGGCGAGGCGATCATGGTGCGCAGGTCGGCGCTTTCGCCAAGCGCGGCGCCGAGCGCCTCCACATCCTTTTCAAGCGCGGCCAAGGCCCCGTCGTCGCGCGCCAGCTCGAACAGAGCCGTGGCGTAGCGCGAGGCGATGCCGGAAGAGATCGAAGCTGGTTCGGACACGTCCACCCTTCCGTGTTTTTCGGGCCCACGCCCGCGCCGCGAACGACGCGGAGGACAGACCCTTGCGAAGCGTGTCAAAGCACGCCCCCCTGTCAAATCCGGCGTGGGTGTAGCAGAGGACTTGCCGCCCCGCAACCGTATTGCTCACGAAGTGGTGAGGGTGGTCTGACGCAAATTCAACCACTTAGCCTCGCTTCACAAAAGTGCGACGCTCATGCCGCAGCGCCTCGGGCCGGGATTTCCCCGAGATCGCCCGTCGAGCGCCTGAATCAGGCAGGTTCCCCCCCCGGCACCGGCAGGCCCTCGAGCACCTTCAGCGGCCGGCGCACCATCTCGCGCAGGCCCGGCCGCGACGGCGCATAGACCTGCTTGGAGGCCTCCACCATCAGCACCCCGCCCGACAGCCAGGGCATGAACCGCCGGCCGGCCTTTTCCCAATAGGGCGCGGTGCGCAGCCAGAACCGCTTGTGCGACGGCGGCGCATAAAGCGCCGAGACATGCCGCTCCGGGGTGAAGGCGTGATTGCGCAGCTGCGCCTCGAGCTGACTCAGCGAATAGGAATGGCCATGGCCGAAGGGCGTGCCCTCGCGCCGCGCCCAAAGCCCGGTGCGCGCCGGCACGATGAACACCGCCCGCCCGCCGGGCCCCAGCACCCGCCAGCATTCGTCGAGCAGATGGCCGGCGCTGTCCGAGCTTTCCACCCCATGCATCACCACCAGCTTGTCGGCGAAGCCGGTCGCCACCGGCCAATGCGTCTCATCGGTCAGAACCGAGGTGTTCGGCATCCCCGCCGGCCAGGGCATCACCCCCTGCGGCGCCGGCATCAGCGCCATCACCCGCCGCGCCTCGGCGAGATAGGGCCTGAGCAGCGGCACCGCGAAGCCGAAGCCGATCACGGTCTGACCCTTTGCCTCTGGCCATAGCGTCAGCAGCTGATCGCGCACCGATTTCTGCGCCACTCGGCCAAGGCCGGTGCGATAGTAGAAATTGCGCAGATCGAGCACGTCGAGATGCACGCTGCCTCCTTAGCCCCTCGCTCCTTGTCGCCTCGCCGACGCCACCTAGCTTGCCCTTCGCGCGCCGGGCGGCCAAACTCGTCCGCACAGCATAGCCAAGAGAACCGGAAACGCCATGCCGCTAGAGATCGTCACCATCCCCTGCCTGGCGGACAACTACGCCTATCTGCTGCATGACGCCGCGACCGGCGCGACGGCCGTGGTCGACGTCCCCGAGGTGGGGCCGATCGTCGCGGAACTCAAGGCGCGCGGCTGGCGGCTGTCGGACATCCTGATCACCCACCACCACGCCGACCATATCCAGGGCGTCGCCGAATTGGTCGCGGCGACCGGTGCCAAGGTGACCGGCGCGGCGGCCGACGCCCACCGCCTGCCGCCGCTCGACCGCGCCGTGGCCGAAGGCGATCAGATCAACCTTGGCAGCGAAACCGGCCGGGTACTCGACGTGCCCGGCCACACGCTCGGCCATATCGCCTATCATTTCCCCGCCAGCCGCGCCGTCTTCACCGCCGACAGCCTGATGGCGCTCGGCTGCGGCCGGCTGTTCGAAGGCAGCCCCGCGCAGATGTGGCAAAGCCTTGGAAAGCTTGCCGCCCTGCCGCCCGAGACGCTGGTCTGCTCCGGCCACGAATACACCCAATCGAACGCCCGTTTCGCCCTGACCGTTGATCCGGACAATCCAGCGCTTATCTCCCGTTCGGAAAGGGTGGCGGCGGCCCGCGCCGAGGGCCGGCCCACTGTGCCCTCGACGCTCGCCGAAGAACTGGCGACGAACCCGTTCCTGCGGGCCGGCGCGCCGCAAATCAAGTCGGCCCTCGGCCTGAGCGAGGCAACCGACGCCGAGTGCTTCGCCGAGATCCGGCGCCGCAAGGACAGGTTCTGATGCCGCCCGGCCCACCGGCCCGGCGCAGGGCGCCGCGTTACGATCACATTTTGCGCGAATACGGAATATTCGCAGCGTGCCGTGAGAAAACCCTTGAAGAGTACCGAATAACACCGAACTTTAATCTCATGAGGCCATGGTAGGCAGGGGTCTCTCCCCCCCTCCGACCGTCAGGATAGGAGCACGAAGGTGCCGTCATTTTCAAATACGCTCGAGCAGGCCATCCACGGCGCGCTGGCGCTCGCCAATGCGCGCCGCCACGAACTCGCGACGTTGGAGCATCTGCTGCTGGCGTTGATCGACGAACCCGACGCCGCCAAGGTAATGCGCGCCTGTAGCGTGGACCTGGAGGCGCTCCGCCGCACCCTCGTGGACTTCATCGACGACGACCTGTCCACCCTGGTGACCGATGTCGAGGGCTCGGAAGCCGTGCCGACGGCCGCCTTCCAGCGCGTCATCCAGCGCGCGGCGATCCACGTGCAGAGCTCCGGCCGCAACGAGGTGACCGGCGCCAATGTGCTGGTCGCGATCTTCGCCGAGCGCGAATCGAATGCCGCCTATTTCCTGCAGGAGCAGGACATGACCCGCTATGACGCGGTCAACTTCATCGCCCATGGCGTGGCCAAGGATCCCTCCTTCGGCGAAACGCGGCCGGTGACCGGCGCCGAGGCGCATCAGGAAGCCCCCAAGGTCGAGGCGGCGGAACCGAAGGATTCCGCCCTGGCCAAATACTGCGTCGACCTGAACACCAAGGCGAAAAAGGGCGACGTCGATCCCCTGATCGGGCGAGAGGATGAGGTGGAGCGCTGCATCCAGGTGCTCTGCCGGCGGCGCAAGAACAACCCGCTGCTGGTCGGCGACCCCGGCGTCGGCAAGACCGCCATCGCCGAGGGCCTGGCCTGGAAGATCGTGAAATCCGAGGTGCCGGACGTGCTCTCGGGCGCCACCATCTTCTCGCTCGACATGGGCGCGCTGCTCGCCGGCACCCGCTACCGCGGCGATTTCGAGGAGCGGCTGAAGGCCGTGGTGAAGGAGATGGAGGAGCATCCCGACGCCATCCTCTTCATCGACGAGATCCACACCGTGATCGGCGCCGGCGCCACCTCGGGCGGGGCGATGGATGCCTCCAACCTGCTGAAGCCCGCGCTGCAGGGCGGCAAGCTGCGCTGCATGGGCTCCACCACCTACAAGGAGTTCCGCCAGCACTTCGAGAAGGATCGCGCGCTCAGCCGCCGGTTCCAGAAGATCGACGTGAACGAACCCTCGGTCGAGGATTCGGTGAAGATCCTCATGGGGCTGAAGCCCTATTTCGAAGAGCATCACGACCTGCGCTACACCCATGACGCAATCCGCACCGCGGTGGAGCTTTCGGCGCGCTATATCCATGACCGCAAGCTGCCCGACAAGGCGATCGACGTGATCGACGAGGCCGGCGCCGCGCAGCATTTGCTGTCGGAATCCAAGCGCCGCAAGACGATCAGCCCGAAGGAGATCGAGGCGGTCGTGGCCAAGATCGCCCGCATCCCGCCGAAGAATGTCTCCAAGGACGATGCCGAGGTGCTGCGCGACCTGGAATCCAGCCTCAAGCGGGTGGTCTTTGGCCAGGACAAGGCGATCGAGGCGCTCAGCTCGGCGATCAAGCTTGCCCGCGCCGGCCTGCGCGAACCGGAAAAGCCGATCGGCAACTACCTGTTCGCCGGCCCGACCGGCGTCGGCAAGACCGAGGTGGCCAAGCAGCTCGCCAGCACCCTTGGGGTGGAGCTGCTGCGCTTCGACATGTCGGAGTTCATGGAGAAGCATTCCGTCTCCCGCCTGATCGGCGCTCCGCCCGGCTATGTCGGCTTCGACCAAGGCGGCATGCTCACCGACGGGGTGGACCAGCATCCGCATTGCGTCCTGCTGCTCGACGAGATCGAGAAGGCGCATCCGGACGTCTACAACATCCTGTTGCAGGTGATGGACCACGGCAAGCTGACCGACCACAACGGCCGGACGGTGGACTTCCGCAACGTGATCCTCATCATGACCTCGAACGCCGGCGCGCAGGAGATGGCGCAGACCGCCATCGGCTTCGGCCGCACCCGGCGCGAGGGCGAGGATACCGCGGCGATCGAGAAGCTCTTCACCCCCGAGTTCCGCAACCGGCTCGACGCGGTGATCTCCTTCGCCCCGCTCGACCGCGCGGTGATCCGCCAGGTGGTGGAGAAGTTCGTGCTCCAGCTCGAAGCCCAGCTGATGGACCGCAACGTCCATATCGAGCTGACCGAGGAAGCCGCCGACTGGCTCGGCGAGAAGGGCTACGACGACAAGATGGGCGCCCGCCCGCTCGGCCGGGTGATCCAGGAGCATATCAAGAAGCCGCTCGCCGAAGAGCTGCTGTTCGGCAAGCTCATCAAGGGCGGCGTGGTCCGGGTCGCGCTGAAGGACGACAAGATCGACCTGCAGATCGAGGAACCCTCGCGCCCCCGCCTGCCTTCGGGATCGAAGCCGCCGCTGTTGACGGCGGAATGATCCGGGCCTGACCCAAGCGACAGCGCCGCCCCCCTGGGGCGGCGCTCTTCTTTCTCGGACCCGGGCGTGGCTTGGCCGCGCGTCGCCGCCCCGCCTCACCCCGGCGCGCCCGGCGCCCGCCCCAGGCTGAAGCAGTCGACGAAGGCCTGGCCCAGGGCCAGATCGCCGGCCACCTCGACCGCGCCCGCCGCCGCCGTCGCCGCCAGCGGCTCGCGGCCATAGACCGCCGCCGCCACCGCATTGGCGCCGCCGGCGAAGGTGACGTCGCCCGCCAATGCCTCGGCCCGTTCGACCCGGTAGCCCTCGGCGTCCAGCCGGGCCGCGAACAGCTCGCCCCCCATCGCGAAGCCCGCCGTCACCCGCAGCCCCGCCGCCGGGGCCGCCATCGCCCGCATCGACAGCATCAGCGCGGTCGGCGAGATGAACAGCCGCGGGTCATGTCCCGGCATCGCCGCCCCCCACCGGCAATAGGCCTCCAGCACCGGCCAAAGCGCCTCGCCCGCCGCGGTCAGCGCATAGACCTGCACCGAGGCCGGCGGCGGCAGGCTGCGGCGGGTCAGCACGCCCGCCGCCTCCAGTTCGACGACGCGCCGGGTCAGGATATTGGCCGACAGTCCCGGCAAGCCGGCGCGCAGCCCGGCGAAGCGCTTCGGCCCCAGCATCAGCTCGCGCACCACCAGCAGCGCCCAGCGGTCCCCCACCAGGTCGAGCGCATGGGCGACGAGGCAACCCTCGCCATAGGCCCTGCGCGATATGACGCCGTCTTCGCTCATGATTTGCAACGCTAGAGTTGTTTTTTGTAACCAACAAGCCCACCCTTGCCGCCAGAAGACTCAGGCGCCCCGCCGCGGGCCGCAAGCCCCCGGGCTTCCCGTTCGCGGGATTGAGAACGAAAGGGAGGGAAATCGATGGTCCAAAACACGAACGGCGGCCTTCAGGGCACCCCCTGCTGGTATGAGTTGATGACGCCCGACCTGGTCCGCGCGCAAAGCTTCTACGCGGACCTCTTCGGCTGGAGCATCGCCGACAGCGGCATGCCTGGAATCGATTACCGCCTGGCGACGGCCGACCAGACCATGGTGGCGGGCCTGATGGCGCCGCCGGACGCCGACATGCCCAGGTTCTGGATGATCTATTTCGCCGTCGACGATGCCGATGCCACCGCGCGCGCTGCCGTGGCGGCCGGCGGCACGGTCCACAAGGGACCGGAAGACATCCCCGGTGTCGGCCGCTTTGCCGTGCTCACCGATCCGCAGGGCGCCGCCTTCGCCATCCTGCAACCCAACCCGGGCGGGCTGGGCGGCGCCTTCGCCCCGCGCAAGCCGGGCCACGGCCAGTGGAACGAGTTGCGCAGCGCCGACCCGGAAGCCGCGCTCGCCTTCTATGGCAAGCTGTTCGGCTGGCCCGTCTCGCGCCAGATGGA